>CAZFKD010000306.1:2556-5745 GCA_964519695.1 uncultured Spirochaetaceae bacterium | reverse complement strand
GAGGCCTTTTCCGCACCGCCGCTAAGATCATATAGGTCAACTGGCCCGCCGGGGGGCCGTCCGGGGTTCCGCCCCGCGCGCGCTGTGCAACCGGGAGATCCTCACCGTCGCGTTCAGGTTCCCGGCCTCGCTGCGCCGCAGCGCCAGCAATTCGTGAATTGGCCTTCGATGTCCTCGCTACAGCCCGCGCAGAGCCAGCCTTCGTTTCGATGGAGGCGCTCGGCGTCGCCGCGCAAGTACTCTCGAACCAGCTCGTCGGCGCGGACGAAGTCGCGATCTTCGAGGATCCAGACCTTGCACACGTCGACGGGGAGCTCGCCGATGCCTCCGGTCAGATGCTCGCCGCGCACGAGGGCTGCGATCCCATGGGCTTCGAGGTAGCTGCGGATCAGGTGGGCTTCGGGTGCATGCCTTGCGGTGTGGAGCGATTTCATGAACGCGGGCTCGGGCGGCGATGGGCCCTCGCGAGGCTCGTGAGCGCGGCAGAGCCCGCCGCGATCAGCGTGCCCGCTTGCGGCTCGGGTGTGGGAATGGGCGTCACGCGCCAGACCTGGCGGTTGAGGGTGAATCCGTCGCGGGCGATCAACACGAACTGTCCCCAGTCGTTGCCCTTCGCGAGGACGAGAGACGAGAGCTGTCGTCCTTCGACGAGGTCGAATTCCTCGACGAGCCTGTCGGCGACGGGATCGGGGCCGCTGTAGATGCCGCGTACCCCATCGTTCTTCGTCGCAGAAAAGACGATCCGGCCGAAGTCGTCGAGCAGGACGCGAGAGATGGTCGTATATCCGCTCGTCGTGTCGACGAGCTGAGTGAGGCTCGGCGGGAGACCGAAGCTCGTCGGCGTCGCGAGCCAGACGCCGGGAGAGAGCTCGACTTGGGCGACGATCACACCCTCGGAATCGTCGGGCGGATCGTAGAAGGTCATGGTCGGGCTTCCGTTCACGACGAAGGCGACCTGACCCGCGTTGTTCAAGTCCGGCGCGTACTGCTCGCCGATGCCGAGCTTCTCGACCGCAGTCCGGGCGTCTTCACGAATCTGGAGCGGCGCGTCGAAGACGAAGATGCCGCGCGCGAGGTTGAGGATCGGATCGGAGTATTCGAGTTGGACCGCGACCTCGCCGAGCTCGTTCAGATCGAGCTGGAGATGGTTGAAGTAGGTCCCCGAGCCGTCGACGAAGAGGTCCTGCGTCCCCTCGATCGGCCCCTTGAAGATGCCGCCGTCCCCGTTCGTGAGCGAGCTGTAGAGGAGCTCGCCGTGGCTCGAGAGTGCGATCTGCGATCGGGCGGGCGGCTGGAGTGCCGAATAGGGCAGGATTCGCCCCTGGTAGACCGTGAAGCGCGAGTAGAGCGCTTGGATCGCCGGATCGACCTTCGAGCGGTAGACGCCGCGGTAGCTGATTCCGGCGACGACCCGATCGGCGGTCCAGGCGACGTCGCCCACGCTATCGATCTCGATGTTGCGAAGGTTCGAGAAGCTCGCGAGGTCGACGGAGACGAGCCCTTCTCCCGTTCCGACGTAGAGCCTGCTCGAGCCGATACCGATCGGGGCTGCGGTGAAGGCGATGCGGCCATCGTTCGAGAGATCGGGCAGGACGCTCGTATTGATGACATTGATGCCATCGGCCAACTCGCTGGCGATCTCGTCGAAATGCTGTGCCGCGGAGGGAGACGCAGCGCTCAGGCCGCCGAGGAGACCGAGGAGTACGAGTCGTTCGGGGTCGGCGCCGAAGCGCGAGAAGGCGGTCGAGAAGGCGGTCGAGAGGCCGGAATAGTTGGAACGGGACATGGGAGCGCCTCCGGATGAATGACGAATCGGTCGGAGTATCGCCGTTTTTCGCGACCCCGTCCGTCAAGGGGTTCACACGACCATCGATTCGATCCAGCAGGCCTCGCCCGTCCGATTCGGGGGCACCCCTCGCCGTTGCCTCCAACAGGCAATGAGTCGCTGAGACATCGCGTATTCCTGATCTATCCTGCGCAGGGCCGTGCAAGAGAAGTCGGCCCCATCGCCACCGACCAGGAGCCGCCCATGCCGAGCCTTCCCGCCGATCTCCCGCCCGATTTTGGTTCTGCCTTCGGCCGACTCCTCGGCCTGGAAAAGCTCGGTGGCAGCTAGGGAGCCTCTGCAAAACCCGCTCGTTATGTTAGAAAATAAGCGGGGGTGAAATCATGGTCGACCAGCAGAGCTTTGCATCGTTGGCATGGGCCCGGAAGGGCAAGGTGACGCGCCGGGAACGGTTTCTCGCGGAGATGGACGCCGTGATCCCTTGGCAGCAGCTCGTGGACCTGATCGAGCCCCACTATCCGAAGGGCGAGACGGGTCGTCCTCCCCAGGGTCTCGAACGGATGCTGCGGATCTACTTCCTGCAGCAGTGGTTCAACCTCTCGGATCCCCAGGCCGAGGACGCGATCTACGACTCGGAGTCGATGCTTGCTACTCGTGGACCATCGTCGGCATCGGATGACGGCCAGTTGACGGCCATCGGGTGTTCAGGCGGTCGCAGGACACTGCGAAAGGGTGCGAAGATTCTCGCCTCGGGTCGCTACAGCGCCTTTCGGGCGCGTGCGGATCGATGCGAAAACCACGAAAGTAGTTCTGACTCTGTTAATCGTGGTTCGAATCCACGTCGGGGATCCATTCTGCGTTCCTTGGCGGCTTCGCCCGCCCCCTATCGGAACCAGCAGAGCTGCTCGCTCGTCGCCAGCAGCGCGCCCGCGCGGCTCCACATCCGGAGCTGCGCTCCCGACGTGCTCTGCTCGCCGCGGGTTCCGATCGCCTCGCTGAGAATCGGGTCGGCCGCCGCCGCGATCAGGTCCTCCGCGGTCGCATGGAAGTAGACCGACATCGCGATCGTGGCCGAGGGGCGCGGGCCGCCGGCCCAGAAAAACGAACGCGGCGCATATTGGTCGGCCAGGTAGGCGAGCAGCGTGTGGTCGAGCGGGCGAGGCTCCGCCAGCCGGACCCACGCACCCGAGGATGTACTCGCTCGACCGAACGGAGGATGGCCCCAGATCGGTCGGATCTCCGTCTGCTGCCCCTGTGCACCCGGCGCGTGGAAATCCGGGAGCGACTTCGGGTCTGGCGCCTCGGGCATCGAAAACTCCACGTGTCGGTCCGATTCCCGGCGGTTGGCCATCGCCACCACGGCAAGCGCCAGTCGGCTGACGATCCGCATACCGGTGCCGCGT
>CAZFKD010000306.1:0-2546 GCA_964519695.1 uncultured Spirochaetaceae bacterium | reverse complement strand
CAAGCGCCAGTACCCGACCCCCCTCCACCGGCAGCACCTCGGCGCGCCAGTGCTCGAGGGACCGGCCGCCGCCCATGCGCGCCACCGCCACCACGACCTCTTCACCGGGCGTGATCCGGTCGACGAACTGGACCGCCAGCGTGGCGGGCGTCGCGTTCGAGCCCGCCGCGCCCGCCGTTCGCAGCACCGCCTGGAGCGAGAGCGCGGCCGTCCAGCCGCCAAACATGCCCGAGATCGATTCGTGACGACGATCGGCGTACCCCTGCCAGCGGCCGTCCTCGAGCGGACGCAGCGCCATCGCTTCGTCGAACGCCGTCATTCCTTCGAGATCCCAGGCGTCGGTACGACCCCGCCGACGCGCTGGCGTGTGCGATCGAAACCGTCCTGAACACCTTCCAGATGGAACCGAGCCAATCGATCTCCGATCGCCATCCTCGCCTGGACGGCCCCGTTCGGCGGCAGAGCGCTTCCGCCTCCTAGAACGTCGTCCGCGTGACCCCACCGTCGACGACGATCTCCGCGGCGGTGATGTAGGCCGCATCGGTGGAGAGCAGGAATCGCGCGGTGCGGGCGATGTCCTCGGGCCGCCCCAGCCGCTTCAGCGGGATCCGATCGACATAGGCCTTACGGACGTCCTCGCTGGCCGCGGCGACCGCGAACATCGGCGTATCGATGAAGCCCGGGCAGATCGCGTTGACGCGGACGCCGCGCGCCCCGAGATGCGCCGCGCTGGAACGCGCCAGGCCGAGCAAGCCCGCCTTGGCGGCGCAGTAGGAGACGATGGCCGCGTGGGCCACGATGCCCTCGATCGAGGAGATGACGACCACGGCGGATTCGGGATTGCGCGTGAGATCGGGAACGAGGTCGCGAATCAGCATGGCGCCCGCACGCAGATGGATGCCGAGCGTGCGATCCCAGGATTCCTCGGTGACGTCCTCGACGCTGCTCGGGCCCGTGATTCCGGCGCCGTGCACCAGGCCGCCGATGCTGCCCATCACGGCCCGGCTCTCGGCGATCGCCGCGGCGAAGGCGGGCGTGTCGGCCACGTCGATCCCGATCCCGACGGCCGCGACGCCAAAGCGCTCGGTCGCTTCCTTCGCGACGGCAGCCGCGCCCGCCGCGTTGAGATCCCACGCCGCGACGGGGCGCCCCGCTTCGGCCAGCGCGAAGATCGTCGCCTTGCCGATGCCGGAAGCACCGCCGGTGACGATCACGCCGGTTTGCGGCCCGAGAGAAATGCTGGACATGCCTTGAGCTCCCCATCCTGGACTTCGTATTCGGCTCGGAGGCTGGGCCCGGGCCCCTGCCCGGCCGACTGAAGCCGCCGATCGAAGCTAGTCCTTCTCGGCAAGGAGTCCACTTCCGCCGCGCGCGAGCGAGCCCGGCCGGGACCCGAGCGACTGCAACGAATCGCCAGTCGTGCATAGATGCGAATATGTGCATATAGTCGCGGCGTGACGTTGCTTGACCCGATCCGGATCTCCCGAGGTGCCGAGCTGCTGAAGACGCTGGGCAACCCGATTCGACTCGGGGTGATCCTGCAGCTGCAGTCCGAAGGCGAGCAATGCGTGCACGAGCTGGTCGCCTCCCTCGAGGTCTCCCAGCCCCTGATGTCGCAACACCTCCGCGTGTTGCGGGATGCGCGCCTCATCGTCGGCAGACGCGACGGCAAGGAGATCCGCTACTCGATCGCCGACGACCACGTCTCACACATCGTTCACGACGCAATCCGACACGCCGAGGAGGCCCTTTCATGAGCACGAACCACGCCTTCCACAAGGATCATCGACACCAGCACGGCCCGGGCTGTGGCCACGCCGCAGTCGAGCACGATGGCCATGTCGACTATTTCCACGATGGTCATGTGCATCATCAGCACGATGGACATTGGGACGAGTGCGCCCCGGTCCACGCGACACACACCGATCACGCCGATCATCAGCACGGTCCCGGCTGCGGACACGAAGCGGTGCAGCACGGCGATCACGTCGACTACCTGCACGACGGCCACCGCCACGCGCAGCACGACGGTCACTGGGACGAGCACTGACGGACGGGTTCTGCATGCCCCTGCCGAACCCGGCCGCCCGACAGGCCGGAGTTCGATTCGTGGCGGCGATCGGCGGCCCCTGCCCGCCGCGTCGAGATCCCACGCCGCGACGCGGCGGCCCCGCTTTGGCCAGCGCGAAGATCGTCGCCCGGCCGATGCCGGAAGCATCGCCGGTGACGATCGCGCCGACTTGCGGTCCGCGAGAACGGCTGGACATGCCATGAGCTCCCGATCCTGGGCGCAAGGCATAGCAGCCCGGACCGACCCGTTTCGACGGCGAGCGGTACGACGGCGATTTCGATCCGTATCACCCAGCGATGGTCGAAGTCGGAGCCGATCCGCCAGCAGAGAGCGAGCCGATCCGTCGGATGTCCGGTTCCGATCGCGGAAGCGGACCGCAGCTCGCACGCGTGACCGGGCCTGCCACGTCCCGAGCAGCATTCGGCTCGATCGCCGTCCGGGTTCTCGATCTCGTCATGTCCCCGACTCGCTCTTG
>CAZFKD010000305.1:0-5746 GCA_964519695.1 uncultured Spirochaetaceae bacterium | reverse complement strand
TCGGTCGAGGTGCAGACCTGACCCGACATGTGGAAGGCCCCCGTGACCGCGCCCGCCGCCGCGACGTCGAGCGGGGCGGTCGCCGATATGATCATCGGGTCGGACCCGCCGGCATTCCAGCACCGGGTTCACCGGCCCGCTCCCGCCAGCAGGGCCTCGTAGGCCCCGGCGTTTCCGGCCGGACCGAGCGCGGTCAGGACCGCGCCGGCCGGGTCCAGCAAATCCGCCGCCAGCGCCTGGATTTCCTCGGTCTTCACCGACTCCACCCCCTCGATCACCCGTTCCAGGGGAACGAATTCGCCGAAGTGCAACTCGTTCTGGGCCAGCCGGACCATGGCGTTGTCCGCGGTCTCGGCCGCCAGCAGCAACCCGCCCCGGGTGAATTCCTTGGCGTCCCGCAACTCGGTCGGGTCCACCGGCGCTTCCCGAAGCCGGGCCATCTCGACCAGGATCAGCGCCAGAGCCTCCGGCCCCTTTTCCGGCCGGGTCCCCACGTAAACCCCGCTCATGCCGGTGTCCTCGTAGGACGACAGGAAGGAGTGCACCGAATAGGCCAGGCCCCGCCTTTCGCGGATTTCCTGGAAAAGCCGGGAACTCATGTTCCCGCCCAGGATGGTGTGGAGCAGGGAGGCGGCGTAGCGGCGGGGTGCCGCCCGGCGGCAGTTCCGACGGGTCCGCGTGCAGATCGCCGAGCCAGAGCTCGACGCCTGCGAATCCGAGATCGTCCGTCAGCACGCGGACGAGGCCGTCCAGCACGCGATCGAGGTCGACGTCCTTCGAGAGCTCGCGGCCGATCGAGTCGACCCGCTCGAGGGCGATCGCCTGATTCGAGATCCGGCGGTGGGCTTCGCGCAGCTCGCGGTAGGACGCGTCGATCGCGCGCTGCTGATCCTCGAGCTCGCGCAGCATCGTCGGAAACGCGAAGCGGGCGCGCACCGCGCGGAGCAAGCGGGAGAGCGCGCCGCGCCGGATCGTGCTCGGGCGGATCTCGAACGTCGCCCGGCCCGGGGCGAGTTCGAGAGAAACTTCGGACGGACCGTGACCCCATGCGCGCGGAAGCGCGATCATTGCGCCGTGGAGGATGTGGAAGAGAGCGGGGCAGTCGCGATGACCGGGGTCGAGGGTGAGACGCTGGACGAGAACGCCGTCGGCGCCGTCCCACAGATCGGCCTGGATCATCGGGAACAGGCTCGGTCCCATCCAACGCGCGCCGGCGGAGTACACGTCGCGCGGACGCGCGAGCACGCGGCCGATGCTGCGAAAGATGCCGAGCGAACCGGTCTCGAGCTGGGATTCGCTGAACGCTCGCAGCGCGTCGGGGTCACCGATCTCCTCGGCGAGTCGCTCGACGATCCGGACGAAGCCCTCCCAGGGGACGTGTCCCGACGGCGCCGCCAGCGACTCGACGTCGATGCCGAGTTCGGCAGAGATCCGATCGATCGAGATCCCGCTGCGCTTCGCGCCGTCGAGCACGAGGCGCAGCACGAGTCCCGATACGCCGCTCAGATTCTCGACCACCGACTGCCCCTGACGAGATCGCTCGGCCGATTCCATGCGGACCGAGCATAGCGGGCGGAATCCATCCGTGTTTCGCCCGAGTGGTTTTCACTCCCCCAGTAAAAATCAAGTCGCTGCATCTCAAGGGATAGGCAACTCGTTCCGAAACCGGCTGCGTTGCCAATGGGATCGGCGCTCCCGCCGGGACCGGGCGCGGGAGGCCGTGGCGTGCACAGTCAACGTGACCGCAAGAAGCTCCTCGAGCGCGCGATCGATTCCAGCGTGGACCTCGGGATCGGGAATTGTCATGCCGAGGATGCGGCGTTCGACGGACGCCACGTCCGGATCCGTGGCCGGGACCTCGTCAACTTCGCCTCGTGCAGCTACCTCGGCCTCGAGCTCGATCCGCGCCTGATCGAGGGGGCGGTCGACGCGACCCGTCGTTTCGGGATCGAGACGAGTTCCTCGCGCGCCTATCTCTCCTCGCCGCTTTACACCGAGTTCGAATCGCTCATCGAGCGGATCTTCGGCGGGGCCCACGTCGTGGTCGCGCCGACGACGACCCTCGGTCATCTCGCGGCGCTGCCGGCGCTGCTCGACGAGGACGACGCCGTGATCCTCGATCATCAAGTGCATTCGAGCGTCCAGCTCGCCGCCAAGCTTCTGCACGCGAGCGGAACGACCCTCGAGGTCCTCCCGCACAATCATCTCGACCGTCTCGAGGATCGCGTCGCGACGCTCGCGAAGACCCATCGCCAGGTCTGGTACATGGCGGACGGCATCTACAGCATGTTCGGCGATCGCGCGCCGATCGCGCGCATCGCCGAGATCCTCGATCGCCACGAGCAGATGCGGGTCTACGTCGACGATGCCCACGGCATGAGCTGGTGTGGCCCGAACGGATCCGGCAGCGTGCTCGACGTCATGCCCCTCCATCCGCGGATGCTGCTCGCGACGGGAATGGCGAAGGGCTTCGGGACGGGCGGCGGGCTGATCATCTCCACGAGCCCCGAGATCAAGAAGAAGGTCCGCCGATTCGGTCCGACGCTGATCTTCGCGGGCCCGCTGCAGCCGCCGATCCTCGGTGCCGCGATCGCCTCGGCGCGGATCCACCTCGGACCCGAGATCGCGCAGATGCAGGCCGAGCTCCGGGAGAAGATGGCGATCTTCGCGGACCGGATCGCGCGCCACGCGATCCCCGTCGTCTCGCCCGGCGATACCCCCGTCGGCTTCGTCGGGACCGGCCCGACACAGGTCTGTCAGATCCTCTGCGCCCGCTTGATGGGGGAGGGCTTCTTCACCAACCCCGCCCAGTTCCCTGCGACCCCCGCGCGCCGCAGCGGAAACCGCTTCCTGATCACGCGGCACCATACGCGCGAGGATCTCGAAGGCCTCGCCGACGCGCTCGCCGAACATTGGGAGCCCGCCGTCCGCGAGGCAGGCGCATCGCCCTACGAGATCTGGCGCGCATTCGGCCTCGAAGCGCCGGAGGCGCCGGTCGCCCGGTCACGCGCGCGCTCGACCGAGCTCTATCTCGAGTCCGCGGATTCGATCGACAAGCTCCTGCGCACCGAGTGGGATGCGCTCATGCGCGATCGCGGTTGCCTCGGGACGGACGGGATGGCGCTCTTCGAGCAGATCTTCGGCTTCGAGGCGCCGCCCGAGAATCGCTGGGACTTCCGGTACTACCTGGTTCGCGATGGCAAGGGCGAGCCGCTGCTGGCGACCTGTTTCAGCGCGGCGCTCTGGAAGGCGGACATGATGGCGCCGGCGGACGTCTCGGCGCGGGTCGAGGCACGGCGCGCCGTCGAGCCGATGTTCCTGACGCATCGGGTCTTCTCGATGGGCTGCCTGCTCTCGGAGGGCAACCATCTCTGGCTGCGCGATCCGGTCGAGGCGTCGACCAGCCAGGCGGCGATCGCGCTGCTGCTGCGCGCGGTGCGCAGCGATTCGGATCGGCTCGGCTGCTCCGTGCGCGTGCTGCGCGACCTGCCGAGCGACGATCTCGCGCTCGCCCATCGCTTCGCTTCGGAGGGGATGCTTTCGATGGCGGCCCCCGAGAGCCTCGTCGTCGAGGACGTGCTCGCCAGCGAAGCCGATCTCGTCGCCTCGCTCGGCCGCAAACATCGCTATCACCAGGCGCGCCATGTCGCGCCGTTCGACGATGCCTACGACGTCGAGGTCCTGAAGACCGGATCCCGCGAGCTGAGCGACGCGGAGGTCGATCGGCTCTACACGCTCTACGAGAACGTACGCGCCGAGAATCTCGAGCTGAATACGTTCCCGCTGCCGCGACCGTTCCTGCGCGCGATGGCCTCGTCGCCGGGCTGGGAGCTACTCGTCTTCCGGGAGCGGGACCGTCTCGAGCGCGGGCCGGTCTGCTTCCTCGCGAGCTTCATCGGCGAATCCGTCTATACCCCGCTCCTGACCGGCCTCGACTACGACCTCGTCCGCGAGCGGGGTCTCTATCGTCAGATGCTCCGCCACGGCACGCTCCGCGCCCGCGCCCTCGGCAAGCCGAAGGTCCATTTCGGATTCGGCGCGAGCCTCGAGAAGCGCCGCTTCGGCGCCCGACCGGTCGTCTCGACGATGTACCTCGAGGCCGACGACCACTACGCCTTCGATGCCCTGGCCCACATCGCCGCGGAGGCAGGATGAGCGAGCGGCCGCGCGCCCCGCTGCGCGGGCTGCGCGCGCTGCTCGGCTCCGCAGGCGTGATCGCGCTGATCGTCGTCGCAGTCTACGCGCGCAGCGAGCAGCGCCTGGGCCGACGCCATGCCATGCCGCCCCCGCGATCGCTGGCCTTCGAGGTCGATGACGCGCTGCTCGAGCGCGGGCGCCATCTCGTCACCGTCGTCGCCCAGTGCACCTTCTGCCATGGGCCCGATCTCGCGGGGCGCGAGATGGCCGACGACCCGCTCATCGGTCGGCTCTACGCCACGAATCTGACGCGAGGTCAGGGCGGCATCGCTGGTCGGTATCGCGATGCGGATTGGATCGCCGCCCTCCGGCAGGGCATCGCGCCGGACGGCCGCTCCCTCCTGCTCATGCCGTCGGCCGGGCTGTCCCGTCTCGCGGACCGCGATCTCGCCGCCATCGTCGCGTACGTCCGACGGGTCCCGGCCGTCGATCGGACGCTGCCGCCGAAGCGGACGGGCTGGCTGACACGCGCGGTCGTCGCGGCAGGCCTCGCGCCCGATCTGATCTCGGCGGAGCAGGTGGCGGCGCTCGCCCGGAAAGGCGAGCACGAGCGGATGGCCGGGAAGACGGTCGAGATCGCCTGGCAACCCGGGCAGACCGGCGAGACCGGGCAGGCCCGCGATCTGGCCTGGGAGGGGCCGCCTGCGAGCGCGAGTGCCGCCTATGGCGCCTATCTCGTCGAGATCGGGAGCTGTCGGGTCTGCCATCGCGCCGATCTCGCGGGCGGGCTGCATCCCCTCTCGTTGCCGGGGGAGCCCGTGCCTCCGGACCTGACGCCGGAGGGAGCGCTCGCGCGCTGGACGCTCGGCGACTTCGAGCGGGCGATGCGGGAAGGGCGTGCGCCCGACGGCCGCACGCTCGATCGCGCGTTCATGCCGTGGCCCGGGTTCGCGGGGCTCGACGACGTCGAGCTCGAGGCGATCTGGCTCTATCTCGAGGGGCTCGGGCGAGCGCGGGAGACGAGCGAAAGAGCAGAGAATGGTGCGGCGAAGAAGACTCGAACTTCCATGGGGTTGCCCCCGCCAGCCCCTCAAGCTGGTGCGTCTACCAATTTCGCCACCGCCGCACGCAGGTGCGAACGATAACCAAGCCTGTCCTGCGCGCCCATAATCCGCAAGCGTTTTCCGCTCCGCGCGGCGCGAATTCCTCAGCGGGAAAGCGAGCGGCCATCAGGGCGCCGGTACGGCCTCGCCGCTCGAGGGCACCGTCTCCACGTCGCCGGCCGAAGCCGCATCGCCCGACTCGGTCGGGATCTCGACCAGCCCGCCCTCCGCGGCATCGCCGGCCGCGGCGGCGGCATTCGGAATTTCTTCGAGGCCCGAGGTCTCGGGCTGGGGCACGGCGCCGGTCTCGGGGACGAAGGGCTCGGACTCGTCGAAGAGGCGGACGTCCGAGGCCTTGTATCCGAGGTAGGAGAGCGTGAGCGAGGTCCCCATGAAGAGGATGGCGCTCGCGGTGGTGATGCGGGTCAGGAAGTTGCCGGCGCCACGACTGCCGAAGACGGTGTTGCTCGCGCCGCCGCCGAACACGGCGCCGACGTCGGCGCCCT
>CAZFKD010000304.1:0-5747 GCA_964519695.1 uncultured Spirochaetaceae bacterium | reverse complement strand
CCTCGGGCACGGTCATGAACGGATCCATCACGCCCGGGCCCTGGTAGATGCCGTTGTTGAAGAGCACGTCGATGCGGCCCCAGTCGGCGAGCGCGCGCTCCAGCGCGGCGTCGATCGAAGGCCGGTCGAGCAGGTCGAGCCGCAGCGCGAGCGCGCGGCGGCCCCGCTTCTCGATCTCGTGCGCCGTCTCTTCGAGGCTGCCGGGCAGGGCGGTCTGCTTGCCGGCGGTCGCGAGGGAGGAGCCGTAGTCGTGGGTCTCGCCGGGATGCAGGGTGCGGGCGGTGACGACGACGTCGTAGCCGGCCTCGGCGAGGGCGATCGAGCCGGCCTTGCCGATGCCTCGGCTCGCGCCGGTCACGAAGGCGACGGGGTTGGATCCGGGCATGCGGGCTTGTCCTCTCGGTTCTCGTCGTCTCGCGTCGGGGCGATGGGTCGGGGTCGGAATGCGGGCTCGGGCTCGACGTTAGCGCGCGCGAATCCGGTTGCGTCAGCCGGAGCCCTTGCGCAGACTGAGGCCGTTCCAGCGATCGGGACGGCAGGGAGAAGAGATGCGGCTCGAAGATAGAGTGTTCGTCGTGACGGGAGCGGGCTCGGGCATCGGTCGCGAGATCAGTGTTCGCTTCGCGGCCGAGGGCGCGCGCATCGCCGCCGTGGATCTGCGCCCCGAGACGGCGGCGGAGACCGTCTCGCTGCTCGCGGGCAAGGGCCATTTCTCCTGCGCCGTCGACGTCTCGAGCGGGCCCTCGGTCGTCGAGATGTTCGGCCGCGTCGATGCGCATTTCGGCCGCGTCGACGGGCTCGTCAACAACGCCGGCGTCGACCACGTTCCGGGCGACGGGCGCGATCTGCTGATGAAGACGGGCCAGCAGACGATCCACATGAGCGACGAGGGCTTCACGCGCCTGATGGCGATCAACGTGAACGGCGTCTTCTTCTGCCTGCGCGAGGCCGTGAAGCTGATGCAGCGCGAGAAGCGGCCGGGCAGCATCATCAACATGTCGAGCATCGCCGGCATCTCGGCCAACGGAAACGTCAGCTACGCGGCCTCGAAGCACGCCGTCCTCGGGATCACGCGCGCGACCGCCCGGGAGCTCGGCCGCTTCGGGATCCGCGTCAACGCGATCTGCCCCGGAGTCATCGATACGCCCATGACGGCGGGCGTCCCCGAATTCGCCCTGGCGCCGCTCAAGCAGGCGACGCCGCTCGGCCGGACGGGGACCCCGGCCGACATCGCCCAGACGGCCGTCTTCCTCGCGAGCGACGAGAGCAGCTTCATCACTGGCCAGTGGATCTCGCCCAACGGCGGCCTCGTGATGTGTTAGGCCCCGCGCGGGCCCGGAGGGATCATGCAGAAGCTCTTCTATCTGCTGCGGGACGCGGCGACGGCGGACGGGGACGCGCTGCGGACGGCGATCGTCGGGCAGGCGGTGCCGGCGATCCGCGCCGCCGGCGGCAGCGAGATCACGGTCTTCGCGGCGGATCGCGACGTCGCCGCCGGCCGGCCGGTGCGCCAGATCGATCCGCCGATCCGGGCGATGATCTCGTTCTGGCTCGAGGACGCCGCGGATCGGGTGCCGGCCGAAGCCGCGCTGCGGGCGCTCGTGAAGTCGATCGCGGGCTATCTCGTCGTCGAGTCCCGCCCCCTGGTCCACGCCATGCCGAAGGGCGAGCGGACGCAGGGCATGAAGCAGATCTCCTGCGTGACGAAGCGCGCCGACCTGTCGCAGGAGGAGTTCATCCGCATCTGGCACGAAGACCATCGCAAGGTCGCGATCGAGACCCAGTCGACCTTCGGCTACGTGCGCAACGAGATCTTCCGGCCCGTGACCGAGGGCGCGCCGATGCAGTGGACGGCCATCGTCGAGGAGTCCTTCCCGATGGGCGCGCTGACCGATCCGCACGTCTTCTACGACGCGAAGAGCGAGGCCGAATACCAGGCCAACTTCGAGCGTATGATGAACAGCTGCGGCCGCTTCCTCGACCACGGCCCGATCGAGGTCACGTTCGTCTCCGAGTACTACCTCGGCTAGGCGCGCGGCCGATGCCGATTGCTCCGCCCCGCGGCGGAGCCCATCCGATCTCCTGGAGGGACCCATGACGCGACTGCGATGCTCGAACATCGGGATCCTGCGCCGAGGCGCGTACACTCGCTCGCTCGCCGTGCGACGCCCGTCGCTCTCCGGCTTCGGGTCCGGCGCGGCGTCATTCGCGGGGCTCGTCACGGGGCTCGTCACGGCGCTCGTCGCCGGTCCGGCCCTCGCGCGCGACTACAGCGAGAAGCGCGCCGCCTGCAGCCAGTCGGATCCCCTGCGCCAGGCCTTCTTCGGCGATACCCACGTCCACACCGTCTATTCCTTCGACGCCAACAGCCAGGACACGCGCAACACGCCGCGCGATGCCTATCGACTCGCTCGATTTCGCCGTGGTGACGGACCATGCCGAGATGCTCGGCGAGATCGAGACCTGCAGCACGCCGGGAACGCCGGGCTACGGCTCAGACATGTGCTGGGTCTACCGCAACTTCCGGCCCGCGACGTTCGCCTACTTCGCCGTGCGCAACATGATCCAGCGCGATCGCTTCGAGTTCTGCGGGCCCGACGGCAAGCTCTGCCTCGAGCAGGCCCGGGTCGTCTGGAAGGACATCCAGGCGGCGGCGGAAGAGAGCTACGACCGCACGGCGCAGTGCGGCTTCACGAGCTTCGTCGGCTACGAGTGGACCGCCTCGGGCGCGGCGGGCGCGAACCTCCATCGCAACGTGATCTTCCGCAACGCGAACGTGCCGCGGCTGCCGGCCAGCTCGGTCGAGAGCGCGTCGGCCTACGACCTCTGGATGCGGCTGCAGCGTGAGTGCATCGAAGGGACGAAAGGCTGCGACGCCCTCACGATCCCCCACAACTCGAACCTCTCGGGCCCGGGCCTGATGTTCGTGTCGGCGAAGCTCCCGCTCGGCGGCGGCGAGGCCCCGGCGGTCGACGCGGCGGAGGCGAAGCTGCGCCAGCGCTGGGAGCCCCTCGTCGAGATCATGCAGCACAAGGGCGACTCCGAATGTCTGCTCGGCGGCGATACGCGCGACGAGGCCTGCGGCTTCGAGAAGGTGCCGTACAACAGCTTCGCCGGGGTCGGCCGCGTGGCGGCTTCGAACGTCGGCTCGGCCGTGCCGGGCAGCGGCCTCGCCGACCTGACGCCGACGCGTTCCGTGATGGTGCGCGAGGCGCTGAAGCAGGGCCTCGTGACCCGGACGAAGATCGGCGTGAACCCGCTCAAGTACGGCATCGTCGCGAGCACCGATACGCATCTCGGAACGCCCGGCCTCGTCGAAGAAGAGGGCGCGAAGGGCCATGGCGGCGCCGGCGTCCGCTCGGTCCGCGGCTTGCCGGACGATCTCGAGTTCAATCCGGGCGGGCTCGCGGTCCTCTGGGCCGAGGAGAACAGCCGCGACGCGCTCTTCGATGCGATGCAGCGGCGCGAGGCCTACGGCACGAGCGGGACGCGTCCGCTCGTGCGCTTCTTCGGCGGCTGGGATTTGGACGAAAACCTGTGCGAAGGGGCCGAGCTCGTCTCGCAGGGGTATGCGCGCGGCGTCCCGATGGGCGGGGATCTCGCGAAGGCGCCGGGCGGCGCAGCGCCGACCTTCGCGGTCTGGGCGCGCCAGGATCCCGGGACGCCGGCGCTGCCGGGGACGCCGCTCGCGCAGGTCGAGATCGTGAAGGGCTGGGTCGAAGGGGGCGAAGCGCGCGAGACGGTGGTGGAGGTCGTCGCTTCGGGCGGCGCGGCGAGCGTCGATCTGTCGACCTGTCAGACCAGCGGGAAGGGCGCCGCCGAGCTCTGCCGCGTCTGGCGGGATCCCGATTTCGATGCGAGTCAGGACGCCTTCTACTACGCGCGGGTGCTCGAGAATCCGACCTGTCGCTGGAGCCAGAGGCTCTGCGTCGAGGCCGGCGTCGTCTGCTCGGATCCGGCGACCATCACGCCCGGCTTCGAGGGCTGCTGCAGCGAGCGCCATGTCCCGGTCATCCAGGAACGGGCCTGGACCTCGCCGATCTGGTACACGCCCTGATCCGCCGGGCGGGCGCGGGAGACCTTGCTGCCGGCGAGGCCGGCGCGTAGCCTTCCGAAGCGGCTCGGGGATCGGGTCGACGGCAGGACGACGACAACAGGACGACGACAAGACGAGCGAAGACCCGCCGCCGCGAAGCAGCGGGCTCCGAGGAGATCGAGATCATGGCCCGACGTCGAAGCAGTGCAGCCAACGCCTCCGCGGAAGTCGACCTCACGCCGATGCTCGACGTCGTCTTCATCATGTTGATCTTCTTCATCGTGACGGCGTCGTTCGTGAAGGAAGCGGGCGTCGACGTGACGCGACCGCCGGCAGTGACCTCCGAGCCGAAGGACAAGGGCAACATCCTGATCGCGATCACGGAGTCGGGTCAGATCTGGATCGATCGCCGCGCCGTCGACGGCAACTCCCTCCAGGCCCATATCGAGCGCCTGCACGGCGAGAACCCCCAAGGCGCGATCGTCGTCCAGGCGGACAAGAACTCCCAGAACAGCCTGCTCGTCACGGTGATGGATGCGGCGCGCGACGCCGGCGTGGCCCAGATCTCGATCGCCGCCGAAGGCATCTGAGCCGGTCGCCGCGCGCGCCGCAGCGCCCGGGCCCGCGGACCGGCGTTCAAGCCGGCCGCTCGCCTCGGATCGTCACGCGATACATGACGCGTTCGTAGTCGGCGTAGTCGTCGATCGCGTAGTGCTGGAGCCAGCGATTGTCCCAGATCGCGACGGTGCCGTTCTCCCAGTGGATCCGGCAACAGAGCTCCGGTCGGGTCGACAAGTCGTAGAGCATCGCGAGCAGCGCTGCGCTCTCGGGCTTCGACAGGCCGACGATCTGCTGGGTGAACATCGGGTTCACGTAGAGGCTCTTCCGCCGGGTTGCCGGATGCGTTCGCACGACCGGATGCCTCACCTCTTCGTAGATGCGCTCGCTGAAGGTGTACTGGATCGCGGTCTCGCCGCGATATTTGGCGTCTCCGGTCGTCTTGGGATCGTAAGCGCTGCTCGCGCTGTGGACGGCGCGGAGCGGCTCGAGAAAGCGGCGGACCGGCTCCGAAAGGGACGCGAGCGCGGCCTCCATCGATGCGAAGACCGTATCGCCGCCGACCGGCGGCACCTGCTCGCCGTACAGGATCGTGAGGGCGCTCGGGCATTCGAAGAAGCTGTTGTCGGTATGCCACGAGGTGCCGAAGAAGGCCCGCTCGCCGGCGGGCTTCAGCACGCGGATGACCTCGGGATGGTCGGGCATGCCGTTCGCGATCGGATGGACGTCGGGCGTGCCGAGCTGCTGCGCGAAGGCGAGCAGGGCTTCGGTCGAGAGCTTCTGATCGCGGATGCAGAGCACGCCGTAGCGATGGAGCGCGGCGTCGAGCGCTCCGCGGGTCGCCGGGTCGAGCGGAGCGGAGAGATCGATCCCGCGCAGCTCGGCGCCGAGGACGCCGGCGAGGCCACGGATCTGGAGCGGTCGCGTCATGGGAGAGCCCTGCCTTTCGCCGGTTCGTCGGACCGGGCGGATCGGCAGAGACTACGCAAACGGACTTCGCGACGCGATCGCCGGGCGCGCGGCCGCTCGATCTGATCCCTCTCTGACGAATCATCACGTTAGGATCGAAGCGTGCTCGGAGAAGGGCGCCAGCGCGGCGGACCGCGATCGAGGCGGGGGGAGGGCGCGATATGAACGAGTCCGGTAGGGTGAC
>CAZFKD010000303.1:0-5759 GCA_964519695.1 uncultured Spirochaetaceae bacterium | reverse complement strand
AGCTTCCCGTCGCGACCAACGGCGGAACGATGTCGTTCAGCCATGCGGGCGTCGTGCAGCTGCTGCAGAAGCCGCTGAACGCCGTGCTCCAGCTGCGCGGCGAGCTGCCCCCCGAGCTGACGGTCCCGAATCCGAAGGTCGCGCTCGCGACCAACGGCGGCTCGGGCGCGCTCTTCTGCGACGTCATGGCGCTCGGAAAGGAGCCCGTATGAACCGCCCGCGACCCGGCATTCCGCTACCTCATCCGACGCCGCTCTCGCGCCCGCATTGGGAGGGCATGCGCGCCGGCGAGCTGCGCGTCCAGAAATGCCTCGATTGCGGCATCCACGTCTTCATCCCGCAGCCCTGCTGCACGGGCTGCATGGGCTCGCGCCTCGAATGGGTCGTCAGCTCGGGCCGCGGCACGCTCTACAGCTACACCGTCGTGCACCGCCCGCAGCAGCCGGCCTTCGAGGTCCCGTACACGGTCGCGATCGTGATGCTGGAGGAGGGCTTCCACATGCTCTCGAACCTGATCGAGGTTGCGCCCGAGAAGATCTGGATCGGCATGCCGCTCGAGGTCGTGTTCCACGCGATGAACGACGAGATCACGCTGCCGCTGTTCCGGCCGCGGGCCTGAGCTCCCGCCGACGGTCGCGAGTTCATGATCGTATGGACACCCGCTGACGGGTCGCCCGAGCCTCGTCGACGAGACGGTCCAGTGTTCGATGACGAGCACGTCTTCTGCGCCCTGCTCTTCACGGCGACGGATCGGAGCCGGAGCGCCGACCGCGGCGCCGATCGCGCCGTCCTCCCCGCCACGCGAGCAGGCAGACACCTGCCGCCATGCCGAGCCCCGCTGCGGGCTCCGGCAGGACCTCCATCTGACGCATCATCTCGTGATCTTCGTGCTCGAGCACGTGGCAGTGATACGGGAACAGTCCGGGATAGTCCTCGAATCGGGCGATGATGCGGACGATCTCGTTCGGCCCGACCTGCACCGTGTCCTTCCAGCCCTGTTCCTGCGGCGGAGGCGGGACCTTCACGCCGCTGGGCACGATCTGATCGCCGACGACGCTGAACGCTTCGCGGTCGAGCACCTGGAAGAACACCAGGTGCATGTGCATTGGATGCGTCATGCCGGAGCGGTTGATGAAGCTCCAGACCTCGGTGTCGCCCAGCGTCGGCCGCTCGGTGACGTCGACCCAGCGGGAGCCGAGGACCGGGCCATTGAGCCCGTCCGTGCTCACCACCTCCCAGGTGAATGGGCTGCATGCGTGCGGGTCCGGCCCCTTGACGAGCTCGAGCGTGCGGAACTCCGTCGCATCCGCCTCGTTGAGCACCTCCATCGGCCGCAGGGCGCCGGGCACGGCGCCGGTGAAGCCCGCCTCGCCCTGCACGTCGAAGCGCATCACGTCGGGCAGCACGCCGACGCCCGGCGTGCCCGGGAAGGGCGCCGGGGCGCTGTTCACGAGATAGACCGAGCTCGCGGCCGGGTAGCCCGCGAAGTCGACCACGACGTCCGCACGCTCCCCGTTGCCGAGCGTGATCTCGGTGAGCGGGACGGGAGCGGGCAGCAGGCCACCCTCCTGACCGAGCAGCTGGAAAGGGACCGGCGACGGGCACGGGGATGCATTCGTGCCCGGACAGAAGGCGAGCGTCAGCGTCCTCGAGTTGCAGCCGTTGAGCAGCCGCAGCCGGTACTTGCCCTGCTTGACGGCATGACGGGGCCAGACCCTGCCGTTCACGAGCATGGTCTCGCCGAGAAACATGTCCTGCCAGAAGGCCGGGTACGCGAGACTGCCGTCGACGTTGAAGCTCCGATCCTGGATGACGAGCGGGATCTCGTACTCGCCCGAGGGCAGGCCGAGCCCGCTCTCGAACGGGTCGCGGACCAGGTAGAGGCCCGCGAGGCCCATGTAGACGTTCAGTCGCGTAATGCCGAGCGCATGGTCATGGAACCAGAGCGTCGCGGCGTCCTGATTGTTCGGATAGACGTAGGTGACCTGGCTGCCGGGCAGGAAGGTCGCGTCCGGATGGCCGTCGACGTCGGCAGGGACGTGTCCGCCGTGGAGGTGGACCACGGTCTTGGCCGCGTTCGCGGCGCCGTGGGGACAGGTGTCGACGGGGAGATGATGCGTCGTTCGGAGTGGGCTGCCGGGCTGCGACGTATCGCGCAGGTCGTTGATCCAATTCACCGTGATCGGATGGCCGGTCGTGCTCTCGAGCGTCGGACCCGGATAGCTCGCTCCGCTCGGACCATCTCCGAAGCCCCAGACGGTCGTCGGCGGCAGCTCGGAGTGGAGCGTCTGCTGGACCTCTCGCATGCTCATGTCGTAGGTCGCGACCCCGCCGATCGCGCCCGAGGTCGGCTGCGCGGGGGCCGGAATCGGCAACGGATCGGCGAATGGCGTCGGAAGGACCGGACAGGTCGCCGCGACGCAGCTGGTCAGGTTGCCCTGGAAGCTCCCGCCCGCGGCCGTGCAAGCGACTTGCGTCACCTCATTGCAGGTCGCCGCCGCGTCCGGGATGCAGCAGGCCCCCGTCGGCTGCGGGCAGAGGTTCGGGCTGCAGAGCGAGCCCGCGCCTTGATAGGCGCTCGGCGTCGTACAGGACTCGCCCGGGTCGAGCACGACGGAGCAGCTGCCGTCGACGGCGCAGCAGGCGCCGGTCGCAGCGGGCGGCGTGAACTCGACGGTCAGGACCGGCCTGTAGGCGCCGCCGCTCTCGGTGCTCTCGCGCGTGGCGAACACCTTCGCCGTCTCGTCTTGCGACTCGTTGCCGATCAGGATCCATCCGAAGTTCTGCGACGGGTCGTCGATCCAGCTCTGCACGTCGGCGACGAGGCCGACCGTCGAGCCCCACGTGTAGAACGCGTTGGCCGCTCCGACCGACTGGCTCGCGCTGCCCGCACCCGCCACGTAATCGCCGCCCGGGGCCGTCCAAAGCGAGCTGGGATAGAAGGTATGACGCCAGGTCGCGTCGCCCGTCGTCGCCGGATCACCGCGTCCCTGCTGCGAATTGCCGGTATTGGACGTTCCCTCTCCCCAGTCGTTCGTCAGCTCGTGCAGGCGCATGACGAATGCGGTGTTCAGCTTCGCCTTCGTGCAACGCAGCCGGAGCGTCACGCTCGTGATCGTCGAGCCTGCCGGGATGCTGCCGGCGACGTCGAACGCCAGGACCGCGCGTCGCACAGCGACCTCGCTGTCCGAGTCCAACGCGTCCTTCGTCCGCCCCGCGAACATCGCCACGCCAGCGCCGTTCGATCGATCGGCGAAGTCGTCCCTGCTGATCGGCTCGTAGAGCGTGTTGTCCTTGATCGGCTGGAGGGTCACCGTGTCGCCGAAGGCGCTGACCGCCCCCAGCTGAAAGAATCCGACACCCAGGACCAAAGCGGTGATTCGAAGAGGCATCGAGATGGACTTCCCTCTGATTTTCTCGTCAGCCTACAGTACTTTTGTGTTAGGTTGGAAAGGATTCCGAACGTCTTCGAACGACGAGACGAAACGCCACGCCGATATTGCGGATTCGAGACAGAGCGCCACATGCCTCAGGGGTCGAGCCCATGGAGATCCATTCGAAGACTTCAGCGGCGGAGACGACGCCGGCATCCTGTGCGCCGCGACCGGCACGAGCGGCGGCGTGGGCATCCGCGCTCGGAGATCGTTGCGGAGCGCGGTCCGCCGGGATGCTCCGGTCCCTGGGTCTGGCGCTCGCCATCTCGCTCGCGGCCAGCTCGGCCGCCGCGGAGACGATCGAGCTCGAGCCCATCCGCGACGCGACGCTCATCGAGAGCGCCGAGGGCGAATGGGCCAACGGATCCGGGACTGCCCTCTTCGCCGGCCGCACCTCGCAGGCTCGCGATGCCCGCCGGCGGGCGCTCGTCGAATTCGACGTGGCCTCGGCCGTTCCCACCGGAGCGTGGATCGTGCGGGCCGAGCTGGTCCTGCAGCTCACGCCATCGAATCCCCTGCCCGCGGAAGTCCAGCTCCACCGTGCGACCGCGCCCTGGAGCGAGGGGCCCTCCGTCGCCGGCGGCGGAGGCGGCGCCGCATCCCTGCCCGGTGACGCCACGTGGCTCCATTCCTCGTATCCCGACGGGTTCTGGTCGTCACCCGGCGGCGACTTCGAGCGCGAGCCGAGTGCCAGCAGGCTCGTATCCGAGGCGGGCTCGTACCGCTGGGCGTCGACGCTGCGAGTCGTCGAGGACGTGCAGACGTGGCTCGATGAGCCTTCGGACAACTTCGGCTGGATCGTGATCGGCGACGAGGGCTCGCCCACGACCTCGAAGCGCTTCGCATCGCGCGAGGAGACGGACGACCCTTCCCTCCGACCACGGCTCGTCATCGAGTTCGAATCGAGCTGCGAGGAGGCGGGGCTGTCGCGGGCGGGGCTCGGACTCTGCCGCGCCTACTGCGAGGCGCTCACGTGTTGGCGGGATCGGCCGGATCGCGGAAACGCCTGTCATGCTCTGGCACGTTCGTTCGACCGCGAGAGCGGCGGACTTCCGATGCCGTGCGAACCCGAGGCCGGCTCCCGCATCGACTGAGTCCCCGTCCGATTCGACCCGCACGGGGTCGACGGCCCTGCGGCCGGCGGGTCCGCGGCCCTCGGACGAAAGGGAGGCGGCCCGATCGCAAGCGCTGCGTGCTAGGCCGTCGCCCGCGCGAAGCCCTCGATGGTCTCCTCCGCGAACCGCTCCATCGTCTCGCGCTTGCGCGCGAAGCTCGACGCGTGCTCGCCCTTGTAGAACCACGCGTAGTCCTGCGTCATCGTGACGCCGAGATCCGCCAGCCGCCGGAGCCCGTCGAGATCGGGGAAGCGCTTCAGGACCGCGAAGACCTCGAAGGGCCCCGCCGCGGCCCCCGGCGCACACCGCCCCGCGCCGACCGCCTCGCGCCGCAAGGCGAGCAGCTTCTTCACGATCGGCACGAGCTCGTCGAATGCGTAGTCGACGCCGAGCCAGCCGTCGTGGCGGGCGGCGCGGCGCAGCGCGGCGTCGCTGTGGCCCCCGATCAGGACGGGGACGCGCCGGCGCGGGACCGGGCGCATGCGACAGGGCGGCAGCTGGTAGTGGCGACCCTGGTACTCGACGTCGCGCCCGCCATGGAGCAGCGCGATGATGTCCAGCATCTCGTCCATGCGCGCGCCGCGCGTCTTCCAGTCGGCACCGACGAGCTCGAATTCCTCCTCGAGCCAGCCCGAGCCGACGCCCATCACGATGCGATCGTTCGAGAAGAAGGCCGCCGTCGCCGTCTGTTTCGCGACCATCACGGGGTCGCGCATCGGGAGCACGTAGACGTAGGGCATGAAGCGCAGACGCGTCGTCGCCTGCGCGAGCACGGCCCCGAGGATCCACGGATCCGCATAGGGCGGCGTCCAGGCGGGATCCCCCGGATCCCAGGGCGGTCGTCCGTCCTCGGAATAGAGGTAGCGCTTGCCGTAGTCGGCGGGCTTGACCAGATGGTCGCCGCAGGTGATCCCCTCGTAGCCGAGCGTGTCCGCGAGCTTCGCGACGTCGATCAGCTGCTCGGGCTCGACGCCGTGGACGCTCTGCCAGAACTTCATGCCGGGACCCCTCCTGCAGCGACGGCGTCGCGCCGGGTTCGCGATGCGCGCAGCCGACCGCGACGATGGTAACGTCGCGTCATCCCCGATCGCGAGGAAATCCGATGAACGCTTCCCTTCGGATCGATCCCCTCATGAGCGTCCTCGGCGCCCGCATCGAAGGCGTCTCGCTCGCCGAGCCCCTGGCGGACGCGACGCTGCGGGCGATTCGC
>CAZFKD010000302.1:2392-5767 GCA_964519695.1 uncultured Spirochaetaceae bacterium | reverse complement strand
CCCGCTTCTTCGATTTGATGAACGCCGACAAACACGGCTGCGCCCTCGATCTCGCGGACGCGAACGACCGCGCGCTCTTCGTGCGGCTGCTCGAATGCGCGGACGTCGTGCTCGAGAGCAATCGCCCGCGCGCGCTCGCCCAGCTCGGAATCGACGCCCGGGCCTGGCTCGCGCGCGGACCCGGCCGGATCTGGACCTCGATCACGGGCTACGGCCGCGACCACGAATGGATCGCCTTCGGCGACGATGCCGCGGTCGCAGCGGGCCTCGCGTTCGATCCGACCGGCACATCGCCGACGCCGCGCTTCTGTGCCGACGCGATCGCCGATCCGCTGACGGGCCTGACGGCCGCGGTCGCGACTCTTGCCCTGCGCGCCCAGGGTCGCGGCGGCCTGCTCGCCTTCTCGCTCGCCGACGTCGCCGCCTACGCCGCCGATCCGGCCGCCGATCCGGCCGCCGATCCGAGCGCTGATCCGCGCGCTGATCCGCGATCCGGGCGGGTCGCCTGCGCCGGGACGGATCGCGCCACGGGCGCCACGTCGCTTCACCTCGCCCACCGCGCCGGCGCATGGCAGGTCCACGACGGCCGGGCGTGGACGCCCGTCGCCGCCCCCCGCGCCCGTACACCACGGGGCTTCGCGCCGGCCCTCGCAGCGCCGGGCGCCGACCTCGTCGCTGCCTGGACGCGCGCGTGCTGATCCGCGCGGCGGAGATCGCGGGCGAGCGGCTCGACGTGCGCTGCGGCGGGGGCCGCATCGAAGCGATCGCTGCGCGGCTCGCACCCCGGGACGGCGAGCCCTGCCTCGATGCCGCGGGCGGCGCCCTGATCCCCGGACTCCACGACCACCATCTGCATTTTTTCGCCCTGGCCGCGGCGCTGGCCTCGATCGAATGTGGACCGCCTCGGGTCACGAACGCCGACGAGCTCGCCCGGGCGCTCCATGCCGCGCCGCTCCGCGGCGGCTGGCTGCGCGGCACGGGCTATTTCGAGTCGGTCGCAGGCCCCCTCGACCGCGCGCGACTCGATGCGCTCGGGCCCGCGATCCCGCTGCGGATCCAACACCGCAGCGGCGTCCTGTGGTTCCTGAACTCGTCGGCGATCGCGCAGCTGGGCCTCGACACGCCCGCAGGCCATCGCAGCGACGCGGCCCTGCCCGAGATCGAGCGGGACGGCGCCGGCCACGCGACGGGACGGCTCTTCCGCGCGGATGCGTGGCTCCGCGCGCGGCTCGCGGAGAGCCCGCTCCCCGACCTCGCCGCGGCCGCAGGCGCGCTCGCCCGAGTCGGGATCACGAGCTTCACGGACGCGACACCGACGAATGATCGGGCTCAGGTCGAACATTTTCGGGCGGCTCGGCAAGACGGCCGGATTCCCCAGCGCATCCGCTTGATGGGCGACGCCTCCCTCGCCGGACTCGCGGACTCCAACATCTCCGACATCTCCGTCGCAACGCTCGCGATCGACGCGCGCAAGCTGCTGCTCGACGAGCCGGCGCTCCCGCCCTTCGACGACCTCGTCGCAGCAATCGAGCAGGCCCATGCCGCGCAGCGCGGCTGTGCGTTCCACTGCGTGACGCGGGTCGAGCTCCATTTCGCGCTCGCGGCCCTCGAGGCCGCCGGCGCTTCGCCGCGCGATCGCGTCGAGCATGCTTCGGTTGCGCCGCCCGAGGCGATCGCGCAGGCCGGGCGACTCGGGATCTGCGTCGTGACCCAGCCGAACTTCGCCTTCGAGCGCGGCGACGACTACCGGCGCGAGGTCGCCGCGGACGACCTTCCCCACCTCTATCGCCTGCGCGCCTGGCTCGACGCGGGCGTGCCGCTCGCCGCGGGCACCGATGCGCCCTACGGCACGCCCGATCCCTGGCTCGCGATGCGCGCGGCGGTCGAACGCAGGACCCGGAGCGGCACCCCGATCGGGCGCGACCAGCGCCTCACCCCGGAAGAGGCACTCGCGCTCTTCGCACCGGATCGCCTCGAGCGAGGCTGCTCCGGCGGCATCGGCGTCGTCCAGGTCGGCCAGCGTGCGGATCTCTGCCTGCTCGACGCGCCCTGGTCGGCCCTTCGGGAGGACCTGTCGAGCCGGCGGATCGCGGCGGTCTTCTGCGGCGGCCGTCTCGTTCATCACCAGGCGCCGAGTGCAGCGGAGCTTTCATGAGCTCGCCGCCCGGCCCGGCCTGATCCGCCCTCAGCTTCTGCGCCGTCCCTGCCGATGTCCTGCGCCAGGGCGGGCCGCGCGCGGTCCGCTGCAGGAGACCCATGCCCCCTCGCCTGCCCCAGCCGCCGCAGCCGGATCCGCGTCGATCGCGCCGAGGCGGCGTTCGCATGTTCCTGCTGCTTGCGACGCTTGCGGTGGCTCTCGGGCTGTCGGGTTGCCGGGCCGAATCAGCGCGCGACCCGCAGCGCCGCGAGCCCGCTCTCCTGATCGACGGCCCCGCGCTCGTTCGCCTGCTCGAACGTCTCGCCGAGCTCTCCGGAACACCGGCGGGCACCGTCTCGCGGCAGCTCGTCGAGCGACTGCGCGGCTGCTCCGAAATCACAGGCCATTTCGCCCCGCCGGCCGACGCGCGCTCGGCCTCCAGCGCGGATTCGGCGAGCACGAACGAGATCGGGACGACATCCTTCGCCGCGCGCATCGACCGGCTCGCCTGCCGCGACGCCGCGCGCCTCGATCCGGCGCTGACGGCGCTGCTCGAGCGCGAGCGCACAGCCCATGCCGGCCTGCTGCAATGGCCGCTCGGCGATTCCGGTCGTCTCGTCCTGCGCATCGACGTCGACCCATCCGGCGGGCTCGCCATCGACGGATTCCTCGACGACATGAACGGCGACGGCCCGGCGGCCCTGCTCGTCCCCGGCGCCGCGCCGCCCGGCCCGGCGGCCATCGATCCGGCCGCCAGCCTGGTCCACCTCCGACTGCGTCCGGCGAAAGGCCTGCGGCTGGCCGAGCTGATTCCACAGGGCAGCCAGGGCGATCGGCTCTTCGCGCTGAAGGGCCGCCTGCTCGAAGGCGCGCTGCTCGAAGGCACGCTCGAGCTCGGCTTCGTCGCGCCGGCGCCCGGCGGAGCCGTGCCCCTCGCGATCATCGCCCTGCACCACCGCGCGGCCGGCCCGATCGCGTCGGCCCTCGGCGAGGCCCTCGACCAGCTCGAACGAACCTGGGGTCTCGCGCGAACACCGCGCGCCTTCGCGGTCGCGGGCGGCGCGCGCGACGGTGGATGTTATGCCGATGTCCCCATCCTGCCCGATTTCGCCCCCTGCTGGGTCGTCACAGACGACGCGCTGCTGATCGGCTATCGCGCGGAGGCCGTCGAAGCGGCGCTCGCCGTCTCTGCGCCGTCGGCGACGGCCAGCCCCAACGCCGCGAACGCGGTCGCCGCG
>CAZFKD010000302.1:2082-2382 GCA_964519695.1 uncultured Spirochaetaceae bacterium | reverse complement strand
CCCGCCGAGGCGAGTGACGTCGACGCCGACCCGGCGATGGCGCTCGAGGCGGCCAGCGGGGTCGTCGTCGACTTCGATCGCGTGCGGGCTCTCGACGCCCGGATCGCCGGCCCCTCCGGTGCGGGCCTCGCAGCTCTCTACTCGCGGCTCGAGCTGCGCGGCCGGGCCGAGCACGACGGCCGGGTCGTTCTCGAAGGCCGGCTGAGGGCCCGACGATGAGGTGGCTGCTCGGCGTGTGCGCCGTCGTCGTCTGTCTCTTCGCGATCGGCTGCGGCGACCTCGAACGGACCCGGCAGGCCC
>CAZFKD010000302.1:0-2072 GCA_964519695.1 uncultured Spirochaetaceae bacterium | reverse complement strand
AGGCCCGGGCGACCTGCGACGCGCTCGCCGCCGAGCGCTTCGACGAGGCTCTCTCTCTCTCGGCGTCGGGCAGCAGCGCGAGCGGCGCCGGACGCGAGATCGCGGAGTGCCGCTGCCTCGCCTTCCTTTCGCTCGGCGATCGGCCGAGCTGCACGGCGCTGCTCTCCCCGCTCCTGCGCGAGCCGGCCGCTGCGGACTGGATCCCGCATCCGGTGCTCACGAAGCTCATGCTCCGGACCTGGCAGGCGGATGGCTCGAGCGAGCCCGCGGCAGCCCTCGCGGAACGCGCGGCGCCGGAGCTCCGCGAGGATCTCGATCTGCTGCAGCTCGAGCTGATGCTTCGAAGCAGCGTCGGGGACGAGGCCGAGGTCCTCGCAGCGCTCGAAGAGCGGCTCGAGGACGATCCGAGCTGGGTGCCGGCGCGGCTCGTCCTCGCCCTCGCCCGTTCGCGGCGGAGCGAGCACAAAGAGGCCCTGCGCGTGCTCGGCGAGACCCCTCCGCCGATCACGCACCGACTCGTGCTCCCCTGGTTCGAATCCCGCATCCAGGCCCAGGCCGCGCTGGGCGATCTCGCGGACGTCCAGGCGACATTCGCACGCTGGCGTTCCACTGGCTGGGATCCCGTCGACCTCGACGCACGTTATGCGCTGCGGCTCTCGACCGACCAGCTCGTCGATCCCGAGCATCCGACGATCGCGCTGCTGCGCCGGGCGATCGCGACGGGCGACGCGCTCCGCGATCGCAACATCGTCTGGGGCCTGCATCGCCGACTCATCGCCGAGCTGCTCGCTGCCGGCCTTCCCGAAGAGGCGCTCGTGGCCTATGACGAAGCCGCGCAGGTCGTCGATCTCGGCGACCTCGACCGGGCCGAGATCGAGCGCGCGGTCGGCGGAGCGCCGACGCAGAGCGCGAACGAACGGCCGGCCGAGATCGTCTTCCAGATCCCGCCTGTCGCGAGCGGCGGGCGACTTTCTCTCTCGCCCCCGCCCGACGAGGCTCCGGACGCCGGCTATCGCGTCGTCGCCGTACCGCCGGACGGACGGATCGTCCTCACCGCATCCCGCGGACTGCATCCGCGCCGCTGGGTCCTCCACGATGCGGGCGGCGGACTCGTCGGCTCGGGCGCGTTCTGGCCGGAGCCCGGCCGTTCGTTTCGGATCGATCCGGAGATCCGGCCGCCGGCCCCGGCCGCGGGCGAGGCCGCGGGGGTCGCCCCGGATCGCGATCCGCTCGGAGCCCCCGCACCCCCGCACGCCCTCGAAATCGCGGGCACGCCGACGCGCCGGCCCGGCGACGGCCGCCGCCGCGTGATCGCGATCCTGCCCGATTGCGGCGACTGGAGACTCGTCGAGTACCTGCGCGCGCGCAGAGAGCTGCCCTTCCACGACCATCTCTTCGAGCATGGCTACCGCGCCGTCCTCGAGAGCCGACCCGCCTTCACGGCCGCCGCCATGCAGAGCCTCGTCTGGCCCGCCGCCCCTCGCGTCCGAACCACGCTCGACTGGATCCACGATCTCGGTCTCGAGCTCGCGGGCCTCGAGGCCGTCGGAAGCAACCCGCTCGGATTCCTCGCGGCCGTGCTGCCCGAGCGCGCGAATCTCTTCGAGACCCTCGGCCGCAGCGACCGCGTCACCGCGAACATGCTGCTCGCCCATGGCCGGATCGAGGCGGGGCGCCACGCCGAAATCGTGGGTCCCCATGGCCATCACCGCGCACTTCGTACCCACTCGGCCTATCGCCCGCTCGACGCCGCGGAGCGGCGCCGCTTTCCCTCCCTCGGCAAGGACGGCGATACCCGACGCTTCATCGAGACGATCGCCGCCGAGCTGGATGCCGCCGAGCGGATCGTGCGCGAGGGCGAGATCGACTTCCTCTTCCTGCGCCTCGAGGCCCTCGACCTGATCACCCACACCCACTACGGACCGCTCGACGGCCGCGGCCAGGACGATGGCGAGGGGCCGCTGCTCGACGCCTATCGCTACATCGATCAGCGGCTTGCGGCGCTCGACGCGCTGCTCGATCGGGACGACTGGCTCGTCTATCTCTCGGATCACGGAATCCGCTCCTCGATG
>CAZFKD010000301.1:0-5775 GCA_964519695.1 uncultured Spirochaetaceae bacterium | reverse complement strand
CGAAGGTGCTCGGCTAGGCGGGAGTCGAATCGCGCGCCAGATCGGCGCTTCGCGCTTTCGCTCGGCGTCGTTCGTGCGCGAGTGCGAGCGCCGCTCGGCGATTCCGACACGAGGCCCGGTCGAGATCATCGGCCGGGCCTCGACGTTTCCCGGAGCCGCAGGATGCGCCCTGGCTTCGAGGCGGGGCGGCCGACGACCGGACGGGCGACCGCGAGAACCGCCGGCGAAGGGCGGTGTGGCGAGGCGACTCGTCAGTCGATCGCCCGAAGCCCGTCCATGCGCAGCTTCGCCCAGATCGCGAAGCCGATCTGGAGCCCGCCGAAGGCGGCGACGACGGCGGGAAGTCCCGTGTAGTCGGCGACGAGGCCGCCGAGCTGCGCACCGAGCGGCAGCGCGAGCATGATGCCCATCAGCTGGAAGGAGGTGACGCGCCCGCGGAACGCCGGCGGGACGTAGGCCTGCACGGTCGTCGTGACGGATACGTTGACCATGACGTGGGCGACGCCGGTGATCCCGAAGCCGAGCAGACCGACGGCGAAGACGTCCGTCGCGGCGACGATCCAGAGGCCGAGCCCGTAGACCATGAGGCCCGTCGTCACGAGCGTCGAGCGCCGGATCCGGTCGCCGAGGGTCACGGCCAGGATCGCCGTCAGGAACGACATCACGCCGACGGAGGACACGAGCAGGCCGAGCCCGGCCTCGTCGACGCGGAAGACGTCCTTCGCGAGGCCCGCCGCCAGCGAGTAGATGCTCATGCCGAACATCGAGCAGAGGGTGCCGGTCAGCACGGCGAGCCGCAGGCGATGATCCCGCCAGGCGACGAGCGCGCCCTCGGCGATCTCGCCGAGCACGCTCGTCGCGACGCTGCGCTGGACTGCCCGCGTCCCGATCACCGCCAGCACGCAGAGCAGCGGCGCGAAGGCGAGGGCGTTGACGAGGAACGCCGTCGTCGCGCCCCAGCGATGCAAGACGAAGCCGGCCATCGCCGGGCCGATCGCGCGCGAGACGTTGAACTGGATCGCGTTGAGCCGATAGGCCGCGGCGATCTGCCGCGCGGGGACGATCTCGGCGACGAAGGACTGGTAGACCGAGGTCTGGGTCGAGGACGCGAACCCCATCGCGATCGCCAATCCGATCAAGCGGCCGATGTCGAGGGCGCCGGCGCGACTCATGGCGAAGAGGACGAGCGCGAGCACGACCTGGATCCCGCCGGACATCAGCAGCAGCGCGCGCTTCGAATAACGATCGGCGAACACCCCGCCGAGCGGCGACGCGATCAGCGCCGGCAGCCCCGACGCGACGGCCGACACGCCGAGCCAAGAAGTCGAGCTCGTCATCTCGTAGACGAGATAGGGCACCGAGAGCGAGAGCATCCAGTTGCCGGACGCCGCGAGCGTGCCGGTCAGGAAGCAGGCGAGAAAGCGCCGCTCGCGAAACGGCGTCAGGGGGCCGACGGGCCCGGACGATCCGCCTGCCTCAGACCCGCGTGCGGACCCGGTGGACACCGTCCGCCCCTCGACCGCCCCTGCCGCGCTGGTCGCCTCCGCGGGGGAGGTCGTCGCTCTGCGCGCTAGATCTGCCAGGTATCGCCCGAATGCAGCAGGGCTCGGAGATCGCCCCGGCCGCGCTGCGCGATCGCGGCGTCGACCTGGGCCTGCAGCAGGTCCTCGTAGGTCGCCTTCTCGACGGCCCGGAAGACGCCGACCGGGATCGGGAAGTCGGGCCGCTGCAGCGTCGCGAGCATGCCGGCGTAGGAGGCGGTCTTCGCGTTCGCATCGTGGACGACGACGCCCTTCGCGATCGGATCGTCGCCCGGCGCGAGATCGATGATCGCGGGCTCGCCGTTCTGCAGGACGATGCCCTTGCGCGCGTCGGGGGTCCCGAACACGAGCGGCTGGCCCTGCTCGAGGTTGATCGTCGAGGTCGCGCGGGTCTTGCGATCCTGCATCTCATCCCAGGCGCCGTCGTTGAAGACGGGGCAGTTCTGGAGGATCTCGACGAAGGAAGTGCCCTTGTGCTGATGGGCGCGGGTCAGGACTTCCTGCATGTGCTTGGCGTCGACGTCGATCGTGCGGGCGATGAAGGTCGCTCCGCAGCCGAGGGCGAAGGCGATCGGGTCGAGCGGATGATCGATCGAGCCCTGCGGCGTCGACTTGGTCTTGAGACCGACCTCGGAGGTCGGCGAGTACTGGCCCTTGGTCAGGCCGTAGATGCGGTTGTTGAAGAGCAGGATCTGGGTGTCGATGTTCCTGCGGATGGCATGGATCAGATGGTTGCCACCGATCGAGAGCCCGTCGCCGTCGCCGGTCACGATCCAGACCGAGAGCTCGGGGCGCGCGGCCTTGATGCCGGTCGCGAAGGCGGGGGCGCGGCCGTGGATCGTGTGGAAGCCGTACGTGTTCATGTAGTAGGGGAACCGGCTGGAGCAGCCGATGCCCGAGACGAACACGACGTTCTCGCGCGGAACGCCCAGCTCCGGCATCACGCGCTGCACGTTCGCGAGGATCGAGTAATCCCCGCATCCGGGGCACCAGCGGACGTCCTGGTCGGAGGTGAAATCCTTGGCGGTGACTTTGACGGCGGGAGCGGCCATGTGTTTGCTTTCCTCGATCGCTGGGAGACGGTTTCGGACTCGGACTCGGACTCGGACTCGGACTCGGACTCGGACTCGGACTCGGATCAGGCGCCGTGGAGCTTGCGGATCGCCTCCACGAGCTCGGCGATCTTGAACGGCTGACCGATGACCTTCGAGAGCGACTGCACGTCGACCAGGTACTCCGCCCGCAGGAGCAGGGCGAGATGGCCGTCCGTGAGCTCCGGCAGCAGGACCTTGTCGAAGCCTCGCAGGACGTCGCCGAGGTTGGTCGGGAAGGGATGCAGATGCCGCAGATGGATCTGCGACACGCTCATGCCCTCGGCCCGGGCGGCTTCGACGGCGGCCGTGATGGAGCCCTTGGTTCCGCCCCAGCCGACGACGAGGAGCTTGCCCTTTGCCGGGCCGTCGATCTCGACCGGCGGCAGCTCGGCGGCGATGCCGTCGATCTTCGCCTTGCGCAGGGCGTTCATCTTGCCGTGGTTCTCGGCGTCGTAGCTGACGTTGCCCGTGACGTCCTGCTTGGTCAGGCCGCCGATGCGATGCTCGAGGCCGGGCGTCCCCGGGATCGCCCAGGGACGGGCCAGCGTCTGCGGATCGCGGGCATAGGGCTGAAACTCGCCGACCTCGATCGGCTGGGCGAAGCGGATGGGATTGCGCTCGAGCGAATCGACGTCCGGGATCAGCCAGGGCTCCGAGCTGTTCGCGAGATAGCCGTCGGACAACACGATCACCGGCGTCATGTACTTCACCGCCAGCTTGAAGGCCTCGAGCGTGGTGTAGAAGCAGTCGCCGGGGGTCGACGCGGCCAGGATCGGGATCGGGCTCTGCGAATGCCGGCCGAACATGCCGGCGAGCAGATCGCCCTGCTCGGTCTTCGTCGGCGAGCCCGTCGAGGGGCCTGCGCGCTGCACGTTGATCGCGACGAGCGGCAGCTCCGTCATCACCGCGAGCCCGAGCGCCTCCTGCTTCAGGACGAAGCCGGGACCGCTCGAGACCGTGACCGCGAGCTGGCCGGCGAACGCCGCGCCGATCGTGGAGGAGACCGCCGCGATCTCGTCCTCGGCCTGGAACGTCTTCAGGCCGAACTGCCGGAAGCGCGCGACCTCGTGCAGCACGTCCGAGGCGGGCGTGATCGGATACGCGCCGAGGAAGACGTCGCGCTCCATCTGGACGCCCGCCGCGACGATGCCCCAGGCGATCGCCTGGTTGCCGGTGATGTTGCGGTAGGTGCCGGGCTGGATCTTGGCCGCCGGAACGGCGAACGAGGCCGGAAAGAGCTCCGTCGTCTCGCCGAAGGCATGGCCGGCGCGCAGCGTCCGGACGTTGCCCTCGAGCACGGCACCCTTGAACTTCGTGGCGAGCCAGCGCTCGGTCGCTTCCATCGGCCGGCCGTAGAGCCAGCAGAGCACGCCGAGGGCGAAGAAGTTCTTGCAGCGATCGATCTCGCGGGAGGAGAGATCGAGACCCTTCAGCGCGTCGCGGTTCAGCGTCGTGAAGGGGATCTCGACCAGCTTGTAGCGCTCGCGCAGGTCGGGCAGCGGATCGCTCGAATAACCGGCCCGGGTCAGCGCCTTCTGGTTGAAGGCGTCGATGTTGATGATGATCATCCCGCCCGGGCGCACGTCGTTCGCATTGCCCCGCAGCGCCGCGGGATTGAAGGCGATCAACACGTCCGGTCGATCGGCCGGCGTATGGATGTCCTGGCTCGAGAAATGGATCTGGAAGCCGGATACGCCCGCCATCGTGCCGGCTGGGGCGCGGATCTCGGCCGGGAAGTCGGGAAACGTCGACAGATCGTTTCCGAAGAGCGCGGTCTCGTCGGTGAATTTCGAGCCCGTGATCTGCATGCCGTCGCCGGAGTCTCCGGCGAATCGGATGGCGACGCTCGTCAGTTGTTCGATCGGTTTGCCGTGCTGGGATTGGCTGGTGGTCACGCTGGCCCGTCTCTCGTGTCGCGCAGGTTGGCGATCGACGCGTCTCCCGGAATGGGCCGCGCGTCGTAGGGAAGTTGTTTCCAGGGAATCTCGAACTTTGGACGCAGGAAAGAATCTCTAGACCGGCTCGGTCCGTGAAGCGCGAAGGATTTCTCGCGGATTCGGAGGCCAGGCTGCCCGGCTGAGCTGTGGCCGACGGGATTGTATCGGCTCGCGAAGCGGGCGAAAGGTCCCACCGGTCCCGACGCGCGAGGCGCTCGCGTCGCAGAAAATACTCGGCCGGGCTGGGACTTCAGGCCTCGCTTGCCGCGGGACGAAGCTCAAGATTCCGGTGGCAGGGCCGATGCACCGGCCATGTTTAGACGTCTGTCCGAGCCCTTGCCCCTCTCGGAGGCCAGCCTCCTGCTGCTTCGCCCGGCGATGAATGCGCCGGTGCTGAACCTCGGATTCCTGCCGGTGGGGCCGGCGCGCGCTGCGGTGGTGGCGTTCGCGGAAGAGTACGGCGGGATCGGAATCGCCCTCGGGATCCGCTCGAACGAGTCCGGCCAGCTCGTCGTGATCCGCAATCAGGAGTCGATCGACTTCGACGTCGCCCTCGTCGACGCGCTCGAGCCCCTGCTCGCCGAGGCCGAGCGGATGGGGTTCCTGTTCGACGAGGACATGCTGGAGGCGCGCCCGGGACAGCGGGGCCGTGCGGAGGCAATGGTCCACTGGGCCGTCCTGATGGGCGGAATGGAGGGCTTGCTGCCCTCGCGATCCCCGGACGCAGGGGCTCGCGAGGATGCCGAGGCGGAAGCTGCGGCTGGGCCGCTGTCGCCGAGTCTCGCGGTCGCCGAGTCGCAGTATCCGGAGCTGCTCCTCGACGACGTGGCTCCGCTCGAGCTCGCGGAAGACGCCCCATCGAGCGCGTCGGAAGGCGAGACCTTCGAAGACGATTTCTCGCCCGCCCCCCTGCCCGGCTTCGGGGCCGACCTCGAAGCGGACTTCGACGCCGACCTCGAGGACGACTTCGACGACGCCCTCGGGAGCGTGCTCGAGGAGGTCCTCGACGACGCCCTCGCCGGAGGTCTCGAAGACGATCCGCAGGACGATCTCGAAGGGGGTCTCGACGCGGGACTCGGTCCGGAAGCTTCCGACTCCCATCTCGCGGACCCCCTGCTCTCGGAGCTCGACCTGACCGAGCCGACCGCACCGATCTCCGCCGCCCGCCCCGGGCCGCTGACGACGCCGCCACCCGCACGGCCC
>CAZFKD010000300.1:0-5837 GCA_964519695.1 uncultured Spirochaetaceae bacterium | reverse complement strand
GGCTTGCGGGCGTCGAAGGCAGAGAGCGCGAGGACGAGCGCGTTCGGCATATCGTCGGGGAGCGCTGCCGCTTCGCTCGAGCCCGGCGCGCCCGCGCCGGGCGCAGCGCCGCTCGGGCTCGCGGCGGCCGGGTCCGCAGCGGGCGCGGGGGATTTCGAGCCGTCGTCGCCGCAGCCGGCCGCGGCGAGCAGGATCATGAGGGCGACCGCAGCCTTTGACCGTGAAGCGCGTCCCGCAGCGCCGGTCGGCGTGGTCGAAACCGTGATCGGCCCGATGGAATGCAAGCTCGAAATGAATCGACTCGCGAACGAAAACATGCAGACATCTCCTCTCGTCTCGTCTCGAACGGCATCGACCCGCTCACTGCGCGCCGAAGCCCAGCCGGTCGAGCTCGGTTCTGGACGGTTTCCCAGTCGACCGGCCTCAATGAGCCGTCCCCCCGACGGCCTCTCCCGACGATATCGGTTTCGCGGCGGACGAGCCTCCTACAGCGAGAGCGGCAGCTCGAGGAACTCGTGGTAGATGAAATCGCGATGCTCGAGCAGGATCGGATCGAGGGCCTTCGCGGTCGCGGCGTCCATGGCCTCGAGCGTCGGCCGGATGAACTCCATCATCGGACACAGCTCGGGCGGCAGCGGCTTGAACATCGCCATCGCGGTCGCGCTGTAGACGTCGACGGCGGTGAGAGCCTCGCCGCAATAGAAGCGGCTGCCGGCGCGGCGCTGCGCCTGCAGGATTCCGGCGAGCATCTCGAGCAGCGCGACGACGCGGCCCGGATGGCGCGACGCTTCGGCCGCGCGGTAGCCGTATTTGCCCGAGAGATATTCGGCGACGGGCTTCGGAAAGCCGCCTGGCGCACCGGCGAGACCGGCATGGATGCCCTGCAGCCGCCGCTCCCAGATGAGGCCCTGCTCGCCGCAGATCTCGTGGGCGAGGCCGAAGACGTGAGAGCGCGCCTGCGGGTCGGCGGGCAGCAGCGCCGGCTCCGGCTCGAGACGTTCCGCGAGCAGCAGGATCTGCGGCCAGCTCGCGCGCGGCGGCTCGTCGTCGAAGAAGGCGACCGGGCCGCTGCGCTCCTTCGCCCAATCGGCCATCGCGTCGTTGCTCGAATCGAGCCGAACCGCCTTCCAGGGCAGCCGCTTCACATGGAAGATGCCCTTCGCTGCCTCGCTCCAGGGCGATGGAATCCCCGGAACGACGATCATGCGCAGGCCCTTCGCCTCGCGCGCGGCCTCGAACTCGATGTAATCGACGGGCATTCCGGGACCTCCTGCCTTCCGGACCGAACGGCGCGGACGGATCGATGGAACGGTCGCAATCGTGCGCGCGCGGGCGTCGCATCAGCCCGCGGAGCGCTGCGGCGCGCCCCCAGTCGATATCACGCCGCGGGGCGGCCCGCCTGCAGCTCTCCCGGCCGAGCCAGGCTCCGCTTCGGCCCACCCGGAGTCCTCGCCCGGTCGCGACATTCAGAGATAGGGCGACAACAGACGCGCCGCGCCATCCCGAACACGGATCGGCAGGGATCGCGCGTCCAGCTCCGCGAGCGTCACATGACGTGCATTCGCGATCCGCTCGAGGACGAGCGCATCGAGCCGGGTCGCGAGCGCCGAATCGTGGCATTCGACGTCGAGCTCGAAGTTGAGGCGCAGGCTGCGCGGATCCCAGTTCGACGATCCGAACAGCGACCACGCGCGGTCGACGACCATCAGCTTCGAATGATCGAAGGGCGGCGGCGAGAAATGCACGCGACAGCCCGGCGCGACGACCTGCCAGAGCTGGGCCGTCGCCGCCCACTGCACGAGCGGGATGTTCACGCGCTCCGGCAGCACGATGTCGACCGCGACGCCGCGCAGCGCGGTGACCCCGAGCGCGGCGATGGTCGATGCGTCGGGCAGGAAATAGGGCGTCACGATCCGCACCGACTCCCGGGCCGCGGCGAGCGCGCCCAACATCAGCGTCCGCACGATCTCGAGGTCGCCGTCCGGGCCGCTGGCGAGGACCCGGATCTTCGACTCACCGACCGCTCGGAGGTCCGGCTCCCAGGCCGCTCCCTCGAGCGTCTCGCCGGTCGTGAAATGCCAGTCGTCCGCGAAGACCTCCTGGATCTGGGCGGCGATCGGACCCTCGAGCCGGAAATGCAGATCCCGGACCGGACGCGCGGGCCGATCGGCGAGCCGGTTGCGCGCCTGGATGTTGATGCCTCCGGTGAAGGCGATCCGGCCGTCGATCGTCAGCGCCTTGCGGTGGCTTCGCAGATTGAAGAAGGCGAGCCCGGCGTCGCGGATCCGGGGCAGGAAGAGCGCGGTCTCGACGCCGGCCCGGCGAAGCGCGCGGTGGACGGGCGGCCAGGTATATCGCACGCCGACGCCATCGATCAGCACACGCACCTCGACGCCGCGCGCGGCCGCACGACCGAGCGCTTCGATGAACGGCTGGCCCGCGCGGTCCGCGCCGAAGATGTAGGTCGAGAGCGCGATCGATCGGCGGGCCCCCTCGATCGCGGCGAGCATCGCCGGGTAGGCCTCATCGCCGTCACGGAGAATCGCGACGCGATTGCCTCGCTGGAGGGCCCGCCCGCTCACCCGCGCCGCGAGCCGCGCGAGGGGCGCCAGCGACCGCTCGACGCCCTCGCACCCATCCGCCCGATCCGGCGGGTCCGGCGGGCTCGTCTCCGGGCTCGCTCGCCCATCCCGTTGATGTCTGCGCTGGAGCGCCGACGCGCGCCGGCGGATGCGGTTGAGACCGAGCAGCGCGTAGAGAAACGAGCCGACGCCGGGGACGAGCCAGACGAGGCCGATCCAGCCGATCGCCGCCCGCACGTCGCGCTTGTGCGTCAGGACGTGGACGCTCGCAACGACGTCGACGAGCGCGATCAGGAGGCCGAGCGCGATCGACCAGGCGTCGGAGATTTCCGGAAGGATCGGCCAGCGCATTCGGGCAGACAGCCTAACCCAGGCTTCGCAGGAACCGTTCGATCCGCTGGATCGCTCGCGCGAGGCCGCGCAGGCTCGAGCGGGCGCCCTTGCGATCGTCCTGCGTCAGCGCGTCGTCGAGGCGCTGGGCCCATTCGGCGGCGTCGACGGCGCCGAGGATCAGGCAATTGCCCTTGATCCGGTGGGCCAGGGAAGCCGCCGCGGGGAGCTCGCGCCGGCGCAGCGCGCTCTCGATCTGGCGCAGACAATCCGGCGTGTCTTCGAGCACGCGCTGCGCCGTGACCTCGAGCAGCGAGCGGCCGTCGCGGGCGCGGACGGAAGCGAGGTCGCGAACGACGGCGGGATCGAGCACTTCTTCGGACGAAACGAGGGAAGCACCGGCGCTGCCGGTGCCGGCGCTCCCGATCTCCACCTCGTCGGCGGTGCGCTCGACCAGCGCGCGCAGGTCGGCGATGCGCGCGGGCTTGACGAGAAACCCGTCCATTCCGCCCGACGGTCCCAGTGCGATGGCGCGCCCGAACGTGTTCGCCGTCAGCGCGACGATCCGGGGACGGCGCGCATCGGGCGGCGTCAGCGCGCGAATCAGCTGCGCGGTCGCTGCTCCGTCGAGCCCGGGCATCTGCAGGTCCATGATGATCAGATCGGGCGGGTCGCCCATGACCTTCGCGACCGCCTCCTCCCCGGTCGCCGCCGAGCGCACGCCGACACCGAGCCCTTCCAGCATTTCGCAGACGAGCTCGCGCCCGGCCGGACTGTCGTCGACGACGAGCACCTCGAGTCGCTCGCGTCCCCGCCCCGTCTGGCGCCGCGGCGGATCCGGCGAGGCCGAACGCGGGGCGGCCGGGAGCGGGAGCTCGACGGTGAAGCGCGAGCCCTCACCCGGTCGCGACCGGACCCGGATCTGCCCGCCCATCGCATCGGTCAGCGCGCGGGCGATCGAGAGGCCGAGCCCCGTTCCGCCATGCCCGCGGCGAACGCCGTCCTCGGCGCGCATGAACGGCGTGAAGAGCTTCGCGAGGTCGTTCTTCGCGATGCCGATCCCCGTGTCCTCGACGACGAACCGGATCCGACCCCGCGCCCGGCGAGAGGCCCGCAGAACGACGCTTCCCCGCTCCGTGAACTTGATGGCGTTCGCGACCAGATTGGTCAGCACCTGTCGCACGCGCAGCCGATCGCCGCGCACCCGGCGCGGAACGCCCTCGCCGATTTCGAGCCGGAGCGCGACGGGCTTGCCCGTCGTCAGCGGCCGCACGGCTTCGATGATCCCCGCGACCTTTTCGTGGAGGTCGAAGACCTCTTCGACGATCTCCGGTGCCTTGACCTGCAACGCCGCCATTTCGAGCACGTTGCTCACGATCTCGAGCACCGTCTCGGTCTGTTGCACGATGAGGCCGATCTTGCGGTTCTTCTCGGGGTCCTGTTCGCCCGCGGCCAACAGCTGCGCATAACCGAGGATGCATTGGAGCGGCGTCCGCAGCTCGTGGCTCGTGTTCGCGAGAAAGGCCTGGCGCGCGACCGCGGCCTGCTCGGCGACCACGAGGGCTTCGCGAATTCGCGTCTCGGCGCGCTTTCGCTCCTGGATGTCGCGCACGCTCGTGCGAATGCCGAGGCTTCGGCCATCGTCGCCCGCGATCGACTGCCAGGAGATCGCCGCCCAGCGGATCTCGCCGTCGCTGCGCAGCACGCGGAACTCGACGTCGTTGCCGGAGGAGCCGGCCCCGGCGCCTTCGAGGATCCGTTCGATCTTCGGACGATCCTCGGGCAGCACCATCGGTAGCGGATACCCGGGCATCGCGAGCGAGGCATCGACGTCGTAGCCCGTGATCCGCAGGACGGCCGGGTTGACCCAGAGCAGACGCCCGTCCCGGCCGAGCCAGCTCTCCCAATCGTAGGTCGCATCCGCGATCGCCCGGAAGGGGATCGCGGCCGTCTCCTGCACCGCGCGCTTCGAGGACCGGCGGCTCATGTCCGGGGCTCGACCAGTCCGTGCTCGATCGCATAACGCGTGAAGCTGGCGACGTCGCGGAGACCGAGCTTGTTGCGGATGTGGGTCCGATGATTGCTGACGGTCTTCTCGCCGACGCCGAGCTCGCTCGCGATCTGTTTGCTGCTGAGGCCGCGGGCGACGAGCTGGAGGACCTGTCGCTCGCGCGGGCTGAGCGGCCGGTCGGGCGCCGGCGAATGCAGGCTATCCCGCAGCAGCGAGGCGGTATTCGAGCAGAAATAGGTCGCGCCGGCGGTGACGCGCGCCATCGCCTCGCGCAGCTCCCGCAGCGGAGTGCCCTTCGTCACGATGCCGCGCACGCCCGCTTCGACCGCCGCGCGCACGAGGCTCGGCTTTTCGTGGGCGGTCACGAGCAGGACGTGCGTCCGTCGCAGCGCGCTCCCGAGGACGTGCAGAACGTCGATCCCGCTGCGATCGGGCAGAACGGCATCGAGCACGAGCAGGTCGGGCGCGAGCCGCGGCAGCGCGGCGATCGCCTCCTCGCCCGTACCGAACTGACCGACGACTTCGTACGCGGGATCCGCCACGAGCAGCTCGGCGAGCAGCTCGCGAAAGACCGTCTGATCGTCGACGACCGCGACACGCGTGACCATCTCGACTCCTCGCCTGACGCTTCGCCTGACTCTTCGCCTGACGCCTCGCCCGACGCTTCGCTCGGCGCCTCGCGACAGCGCTCGGAACGGCCTGCGACCCGTTCCTCCGCCGCGAGACCGCCAGGACGGAGGTTAGGGAATAGAACGATCGATCGTGCATGGGTAGATCTGCTCATACCCCGCCCGGTGTCCCGGGCCGACCATCAGGAAGCCGAACGCATCGATTCGTTCGGTCCGAACGGCCGGTCCCGGCGCGCTTTGCGAGAACCGGGACGCCGGCCCCGACAGGAGGAAACCATCGTGCGA
>CAZFKD010000299.1:0-5854 GCA_964519695.1 uncultured Spirochaetaceae bacterium | reverse complement strand
GCCGCGCTGCTCGAACCAGGCGCGGGCCGCGTCGAAATCACGCCGCGCCCAGGTGCCCATCGTCTCCTTGAGGGCGCGCGTCCGCTCGGGCCCGGCCGGCTTCGGCAGCAGCCAGTCGAGGGCGGCCTCCGGATCGTCGTTGCGCATCAGGCCGGCGAGGGGAGCGACCTGGGCCGTCAGCCAGGGCGTCGGCTCCGGGCGGAGCAGCTCGTCGTAGTAGGCCGCTGCCTGCTTCGCGTCTTCGCGGCCCACGAGGGCGAGGGTCGCGATCGCGATCTGCCGGTCGAAGGCGCGATCGCCGTGGGGCTCGCCCGCTCGCGCCAGGGCGAGCGCTCCATCGGCGCCCCGGGCGTGCAGGACGCCGCCGACGAGCGCGTCGACGACCTCGCGCCGGCCTTCCTCCTCGAAGAAGCGCAGCGCGAGCGCGCGGGCGCCCTCGACGTCGCCGCTGAGCGCCCAGCCGCGCACGAGGGGCGAGGCGGCGGCGGCGCGCGTCTCCGGATCGGTCAGGGAGTCGTAGTAGTTGCCGGCCGCGAGGCGCTCGCCACTCGCGGCCCATTCGCGCATCACGATCCGCAGGCCCTGCTCCCGGCGCGAGCGGATCGGCCAGCTCTGGACCTCGAGCATCGCGGCGGTGGGGTCGAGATGCGCGTAGGCGGTCAGGAAGAGCTGCAGGTCGACGGGGTCCCGCTCCGCGGCCCGCTCGCGCACGGCATCGGCGGCTCCGGCCACGTTCTCGCGCGTCAGCCCCTCGAACAAGCGGATCAGGCTGCCCGCGCGCGGAAACGCGCGGGTCTCGCGCAGGGCCCGCGCGACCCGGCTCTCCATCTCCTCGGCATCGAGTGCCTCATCCGGAGCGGGAAATTCGACCGTGGTCGGCGCGAGGCCGTGGCCGAGCGCAAATCCGATCAGCGCCGTCGCCAGCGCGACGATCCAGACGTTCCGACCCATCCCAGGACTCCCCCCAAGACCGCGGAGCGATCCGCGATCCATTCCCATGCGACGCCTCGATCGCCGCGACCGACGCGCGCTCCTTGTCCGCTCAATCCCAGCGGATCACGCTCACGAGGTCGCTGTAGTCGTCGGTCCAGAGCGGAATGCGCGCGAGGTTCGCGTCGGAGCCGCGCCGCAGCAGGATGTTCTCCGGCGGCAGACCGAGCAGCCGATGCCGCTTCTCGATCCTCAGCTGCATCCGCGTCAGCTGATCGGAATCGCGCGCGATGATCACCCAATCCGTCAGGCCGCTCTGATGCTGCGGAGCCGGACGGGTCTTGATCTGCAGGCTGTGAGCGCCGAAGTCCGCCGCCAGCCGCGAAACGAGTCCCATCAGCTTGAAATGGCGATTCGAGACATGGACCGCCATCAGCCCGTCAGGAGCGAGCGCATCGAAGTAGAGCTGGAAGGCCTCGCGCGTCATCAGATGGATCGGGATCGAGTCGCTGCTGAAAGCGTCGAGGACGAGGATGTCGTACCGGCCACGCTCGCCACGGTTCAGCTCCGACTCGATCGAGAGGCGCGCATCGCCGAGCACGATGTCGACGTCGGCCTTCGATTCCTCGAGATAGGCGAAATGCCCGCCCGGACCGGCGATCTCGACGACGACGGGATCGATCTCGTAGAAGCGCATCGTGTCGCCCTCGCGACCATAGGCCGCGAGCGTGCCGACGCCGAGGCCGATGACGCCGATCCGCGATTCGCCCTGGCGGGGGCGGCTCGTGAGGGCGAGGCCGAGGCCCGTCGCGCGGCCGAAATAGGAGGTCGGGAGATGACGGGTCGACGGACCGAGGAATTGCATGCCGTGGACGGTCGTTCCATTGGTCAGCGTGCGCTGCTGTCCGGCGCTATCGGGGATGTCGTCGACCTTGAGAACACCGAAGAACGACCGCTCCTGATGGATCCGGAACGGGCGCGTCCGGTTCTCGCTCCAGGCGGTCCAGCCGACCAGCGCGGCCACGAGCGCGGCGGCGACGGCCCGGCGCCAGCGCGGCGCCTGCGGGCCGAGGAGGCCCGTCTCGTCCCGCGTGAAGACGATCACGACGGCGACGACACCGATCAGCAATCCGACCTGGAGCTCGAGATAGTCGTCGAAGATCGCCGGCGCGACGAGCCCGACGAGCAGACCGCCGATCGCGCCGCCGGCCGAGACGCAGAGATAGAAGAACGTCAGCGAGCGGGGATCCGGACGAGCGCGATACAGCTCGCCGTGGAGCACCATCGCCGCACAGAAGAGCAGCGCGCAGTAGGCGACGACCTGCGTCACGATCAGGCCGGAGACCCCGATGATCTGCGTCGCGACGAACGCCAGGACCGCGCCCGCGACGTAGAGCCCGCGCTGATAGGTCCGGTCGGAGGCGAAGGCCAGGATGAAGGTGGTCAGGTAGGTCGCGAGCGGCAGGATCCAGAGGAAGGGGAGGCTCGCGACGTCGAGGCAGAGCTTGTTCGTGACCGCCATGAGCAGAACTACGGCGGTCCCGGAGAGCAGCAGCCAGAGCAGAGGCTGGGCGAGGCCGAGCGGCGGCGGATCGGCGATCGATCCGGCCCGCGCCTGCTCCGGGACCTCGTTCTGCAGGCCCCCCGACGCGTCGGGAGCGCCCGCCATCGAAGGCGCCTCCGCCAGCCGCCGGAGCGGCCATGCGCAGACGAGCACGAGGCCGGTCGTCAGCGCGAAAGCGGCGCTCCAGAGCGATCCGGTCGTCGAGAGCGGCAGCCTCGGCTCGATCACGAACGGGTAGACGAAGAGCGCGAGGAACGAGCCGACGTTCGAGACGGCATAGAGGGGATAGGGGGAGCGGGTCGGATGCGCGCGGGCGAACCAGGCCTGCACGAGGGGACCCGTCGAGGCGAGCACGAGGAACGGCAAGGCGACGTTCGAGAGCAGGACCCGGAGGATCAGCCAGGTCGGATCGGCCTCGGGCGCGATTTCGGGCGGTGTCGACGGCAGGACGGGAAGCGAGAGAAGGGCTGCCGCGACGGCGAGGCCATGGACCGGAAGCTGGAGGCCGGGCTTGACGGTGCGGATCACGAGATGGGCGTAGGCGTAGCCGAGGAAGAGCACCGTCTGGTAGAAGGCGAGGCAGAGCGTCCAGACCGCCGGCACGCCGCCGAACCAGGGCAGGATCCGTTTGCCGACCATCGGCTGGACCAGGAAGATGAGGAAGGCCGACGCGAAGATCGCCGTCGCGTAGAGCGCGACCGCGCCCCCGCCATCCGGGGACGCGGGGAGCGCCGGGAGCGAGAGGCCCGTCGTCTGCGAGGAAGGCCTCGATTCGCCCGCCGATTCGTTCATGGAGCGCAACGATACGCGGCGCGTGCGCGTTTGAGAAGCCCCGAACGGGCCCGGCGCGAGCGCATTGCGTCGCTCCTGCGCGCCCTGGAGCGGTGTCCGCCGATGGCCGGACGCGATGCACGTGCCCGGCTCCCGCAGCTCGCCTTCAGAGCCGCAGCAGCTCCGCCGTGTTGTCCCGCATCACCCGCCGCAGCGCCGGGGCGGGCAGCCGCTCGACCTCCTCGAGGAAGTCGAGGGGAGCGGCGACCCCCTCCGGATGCGGCCAGTCCGAGCCGAATAACACGCGCCCGGCGCCCAGCGTGTCGACCAGCTGGTAGACGTCGTCCTCGAAGAAGGGAGCGACGTAGACGTGTTCCCGGAAGACCTCGTGGGGCGGCCGCCGGACGAGCGAGGCTTTCGCGCCGCCCTGGGAGGTGATCGCGACGCGGCCGACCTTCTCGAGGCTCTTCAGCAGCCCCGGGACCCAATCGCTGCCGTTCTCGATGCTCGCGACCCGCAGCCGGGGAAAACGATCGAAAAGGCCGTGCAGCACGAGGGCGGCGAGGGTGTCCTGCGCGGGGCGCGCGCCGAAGCAGGTCAGGAACTGGAAGGCCGTCATCGTCTGCTCGGTGACGTCCGGATCCTCGCCCCACTCGCTGCCGAAGAAGCGGACGTAGCCGCTGACGCCGATATGGATCGCCGCGACGAGTCCGGCCTCCTCGGCGCGCGCCCAGAAGGGATCGAAATGGGGATCCGCCGGCGAGCGACCGTATACGGGGCCCGGCCGCAGGACGAAGCCCCGGGCGCCGAGGGCGGCCACGCGTTCGAGCTCGCGGATCGCCCAGTCGAGATCGACGAGCGTGATCAGGGGCAGGGCGAAGATGCGATTGCGGTAGGCGTAGCCCCAATCGTCCTCGATGAAGCGATTGAAGGCGCGCATGTTCGCCAGCAGGGCCTCGCGGTCGTCGTGGATGTCGTCCTCGAAGGCGACACCGAAGCTCGGCAGCAGGATCGCCGCCTCGATCCCCTGCTTGTCGAGCGTCTCGATGCGGACGTCGCGATCGCGAAAGGTCGGCGTCGTCGAGGCGATCGTCTTCGGGACGTCGTTCGGATCGGCCTTGCCCGACATGAAGGGGCGATAGGCGCCGGGCGGGAGGACCTGGTCGCGTGTCGGCCGATGGAATCCCATCGGTCGGTCGCCGAAACGCCATTCGTCCTGGCCTTCGGCGTTCTTCACGACGTGGCAGGCGCGTCCGCTGCGGAATCGGGCCTCGAGATGACGCGTGCAGCAATCATGGGGCTCGTAGTAGTGGTTGTCGGCGTCGACGGGAACGAAGTCGAGGGATCGCAAGGTGGACCTCCCTGGGCAGATTGGCCCGGCGGTGTCTTCGGGGCTGTTCAGCGCCTGCTGCGCAGCATCAAGCGGTTCACGGGATTCGGTCGCAAGCCGTCGCTGCGACCGGCGAAATAGAGAGCATGGAGATCCTCGGGCGAGAGGTCCTCGAGGACGTCGAAGCCGAGGGCGCCGATCGCGCGTGCGAGCGGCGCGAGGAAGACGCCGCCCGTGAAATGGGCCGCGTACGGATCCTCGAAGACGAGCGGGCGGGCGCCCGATTGGAAATGCGCCGCGCGCAGGCCCGCGACGAGCTGGGCGGTCATGCTGGGCTTGCCGGCTTCCATCGCGCTCGTCTCCGCAGCCTTGCGTCGGCGATCAGGGCGCGAGCGCCGCGTCGGCGACGCCCTGATCGTAGTATTCCCGCGTCCGACAGATCGCGTCGCCCCGGAACCACCAGAATCCGACGTAGCGATTGTCGTAGGGCTTGCCGCTCGCGAGCGCGCGGCCCCGGCCATGATACTCGGCGATCAGCAGGTCGGGATCGCCCGATGGATGGACGACGTCGATCTCGAGCTCGAAGCGAAAGACCTCGAAGGCCTTCGCGAGATACTCGCGCACCGTCTCCCGCCCCTCGACCCGGAACGCCCCGCGCGCGACCGGATACGGGAACTCGATGACGTAGTCCGGCGTGTAATGCGCGACGGCTGCCGCGGCATCGCCCCGCGCCATGTGGGCGAAGACCGTCCTCAGCAATTCGAGACGGGTCATGCAGTCGCCTCTCGGAGCAGCGCGCGCCGCGCATCGGTTGCAGTCGCGCGTTCGCGGCCGCCCGATCACTATAGAGGAAATCGGCGGCGTTCCGTCGGCCCGATCGCACGGCCGGATCCGGCAGAAAGAGCGCTCGGGAGGGGCGCCGACTTCGCTGCCGGAGCTAGCATCGGCCGCCACGATCGCGGGGATCGCGCCGGAGAGGAGACGGGATGCGAATTCGGGAATTGCTTGGGCGGGCGGAAGCCGGACTCTTCGCGGCCGCCGCCCTCGCAGTCGTCACCGCCGGTCCGATCCGAGCGGAGCCGGTCGAGAGCTATTCGCCCTGGGCCCGCCGCGATCATCCGACCCGCGTCTTCTGGGGCGATACCCACGTCCACAGCAGCTGGTCCCCCGACGCCAATGCCGGCGGCAATACCCGGATCGATCCCGACGCCGCCTACCGCTTCGCGAAGGGCGAGGCCGTCGTCGGCCACAACGGCGAG
>CAZFKD010000298.1:0-5870 GCA_964519695.1 uncultured Spirochaetaceae bacterium | reverse complement strand
AACGTCAACCTCAACATCACGGAAGGCGTCGTCTTCCAGAAGCTGCAGCCCTTCACCCACTCGGGCATCGCGGCCACGACCCAGCTGACCGACAACCTCGGTCTCGTGGTCGGCGTCGTGAACGAGGTCTACCGCGACACGAGCGTGAGCGTCGATCGCGACAAGGCCGGCTACGCCCAGCTCCGCTTCGCCGGGGACAAGATGGGCATCAACGTGGGCGCCATCGTCGGTCAGGATCCGACGGCCGCGACCTGCGCAAGGTCGGAAGACGACTGCAATACGTCGGTCTTCGACATCACGGCGACGTTCGCCCCGACCGACAACTTCTCGGCCTGGATCAACTTCGACTGGGTCCGCACCTTCGGTGAGGACGTGAACGAAGCCGACAAGTACGGCATCGCCGCGGCGGGCCGGCTCGGCATCACGGACAGCACCGGGATCGGCGGCCGCTTCGAATACCTGCAGCAGGACGACGCGAACTTCGGCACCGAGTTCAGTGACGATCAGCAGTACATCACGGCGACCGCCACGATCGACCACGCCCTCACCGAGGGCCTCGTGATCCGCGGCGAGCTGCGGTACGACCGCGAGCTCGAGAAGGACGCGCGCGCGTTCATCTCGAACGGCGGCGATCGCGACAGCCTCGCTGCCATCGCGCAGATGTACTACGCGTTCTAGTCGGCGAGGAGGCTGCGGGGTCCGACTCGCAGCCTCCGGCCCTCGCGCAGCGCGCGCGAGGGCGCTCGGCTTCCGGCGAGCGAACGACGGGCGCGGCATCCGATGGGTGCCGCGCCCTTCTTCGTTTCGGGTATCGTGAGCCCCATCCGATGGAGGTCCGCCATGCCCAGCCGCGCCCAGGTCGAGAACGCACTCCGAACCCATTTCGAAGCGTGGAACGCGAAGGATCGCGCCCGCTGGATCGCGAACTGGCATCCCGACGTCGTCATGCTGGACCCCGTCGGCGGCCCGGAGAAGAAGGGGCTCGCCGCCGTCGAAGCGTCCTGGGACCGGTCGTTCCAGCCCGGTCACGACTGGCGTCTCGAGGTCGTCTTCCAGCAGATCTGCCTCGACCAGGCCGCGGTCCACGTCCGCAACCACGGCAACGTCGATGGCCGCCGGTTCACGATGGACTCGATCGAGCTCTACTGGATCGGGGACGATGGCCGCGTCGCTCGCGTCCAGACCTACTTCAGCCCGCCGGAGGGGCAGAAGCTCGATCCGTATTTCATGCAGAAGCGCTGAGCGGCCGTGGGCGCGGCGCGGGCCGGGCGGCCCGGCCCGTTTCGAATCCCAGGACGCGAGGAGGATCGCATGGCGAAGGAAGTCGAAGGCGGCCTGCGCTACCAGCCGAGACCGCGGCCCGAATGGGTCCGCGGCGCCAACGCGATGGGCCGCGCGATCGACGCGAAGAACGTCGTGCCCCTCGACGAGCGCTCGCTCCTCGATGCAGCAATGGCGAACACGGGGCTCTCGGATTTCGGCGACGACGCCTGGCGCGAGCCCTTCCGGATCCTGCTGGCCGATCTCGAGCGCCACGCGAACCTGCATCTCGTCGGCCGGCTGATGACGCGCTCGGATCTGCTCGTCCATCTCGAAGGGCGCCTGCGCGTGATCGACTGGTACAAGGCGCATCCGGAGGTCGCGGAAGAGAAGGTGGAAGCGCCGGTCTTCGTCGTCGGGCTGCCCCGCTCGGGAACGACGATCATGGAGGAGATCCTCGGCGCCGATCCGAAGGCGCGCTCGGTCCGCATGTGGGAGGCGAAATTCCCCTGCCCCCCGCCCCATCCGAACGATCCGAAGCCCGACCCGCGGATCGCGCGCGCCGACGCGCTCGTCGGCCTGCAGGACGCGATCACACCCGAATGGGCGAGCATGCACAAGGTCGGCGGCGATCTGCCCGTCGAGTGCATCGAGTTCACCTACGCCTCGTTCGTCTCCTACGCGTTCTCGGCGTCCTTTCACGTCCCGAACTACACGCGCTACGTCGCCGCTTCGGATCATCGTGCGGCTTTCGAATGGCACGAGAAGATCCTGAAGCTGCTCCAGTCGACCGGGCGGCCGCATCACTGGCTGCTCAAGGGACCGACGCATCTGCCGGTCCTCCCCGCCCTGCTCGAGCGCTATCCCGACGCGCGGCTCGTCCTGATGCTCCGCGATCCCGTCAAGGCGACGGCTTCGGTCGTCGACGTCTCGGGCACGCTCTTCTACATGCGCAGCGACGACACCTCCCTCAACAAGCCCCACGGCCAGTTCATCGACGGGCATCCCGCCGTCCACGCGCTGCAGCGGGTGATCGATTGGATCGAAGCCGGCACGATCGCGCGGGAGCGCATCGTCGCGGTTCCCTACCTCGATTTCTTCGCGGATCCCGAGCGCGGACTCGAGCGGCTCTATGCGGGGCTCGGCCTCCCGCTCGACGAAGAAGGCCGGCGGGCGATGATCGGCTACATCGCGAGCAAGCCGAAGGACAAGTTCGGCCATCACGACTACGCCGTCGGCGACGACGCCCTCATCGCGAGCGAGCGGGCGAAATGGCAGGCGATCCAGGACTGGTTCGCCGTGAAGAGCGAGCTCTGAAGCGGCGCCGCGAGCGTCGCGACCGGGACGATGTCTTCGCAGCCTCTCAGTCTCCGGTCGGCCCGTCGTAGGACTGGAGCAGATGCGCCGAGAGGTCGCCGACCTGCGCGACGAGTTCGCGGCGTTCGGTGAAGACCCAGCCGGAATCGCGCTTCTCGAGGCGGTCGAGGTAGGTCCCCGTGATGATGGGCTGGAGCGGGAGCCCTTCGGCGGCCTGGAAGACGACGAAGTAGGTCTGGCAGCGCGCGTGGGTCGCGTCGTCGAAGTCCAGGATGGGATTGACGCAGAGATGGCGCGTCTTCGGGTTGCCCGTATCGGGATAGACGCGCGTCCAGCGGCCGAGATGCTTCGCGAAATCGCCGCTGCCCCTGCGGATCGACGGCTTCTCCTCGCCGGGGAAGTAGACGTCGGCCTCTCGGAACATCTCGCCGACGGCGGCGAAGTCGCCGCGATCGACGGCATCCGAATAACGATGCAGCGCGTTCAGGATCAGGAAATAATCGATCGCTTCGGCCATCATGCTCTCCTGCCGCGCTCCCGGACGGAGACGGGCGGCTCGAACGACTCGCGGCGCGCCGACTTGCGGGGCGCGGCCCGGCGCTGTATCCGCCCGCCAGGAGGTCCGACCATGGACGGGGCACTTTCGGGACGTCGCACCACGCGGATCCCGACCGCACGCTACACCCTTCCCGCCTGGAAGGCACTCGAAGACGAGCGCCTCTGGCCCCGCGTCTGGCAGATCGCCTGCGCCGTCGACAGCGTGCCGCGTCCCGGCGACTACTTCGAATACGAGGTCGCCGGGCTCTCGATCCTCGTCGTCCGGGGCGACGACGGAGGGCTTCGGGCCTTCCAGAACGCCTGCCCCCATCGCGCCAACCTGCTGCTCCGCGGCCAGGGCTCGGGCCTCGAGCAGATCCGCTGCGCCTATCATCACTGGTGCTTCGATCTGCACGGCCGCTTGCGGTCGATCTCGCCCGAAGACGATCGCAGGGTCGAGCCCGCGCATCCTGCCGCGCGCTCCGGGGACGCGGGACGACTCTCGCTCGTCCCGGTCCGGGTCGATACCTGGGGCGGCTTCGTCTTCGTGAACCCGAGCCCGGACTGCGAGCCGCTCGCGACTTACCTCGAGACGCTCCCGGAGGAGCTCGCCTGGGTCGGCATGGAGGCGTTCTCCTGCGACGCGTTCATGACGGTCCCCCTCGCCTGCAACTGGAAGGTCGTCGTCGATGCCTTCATCGAGACCTACCATCTGCACGCCGTCCATCCGCAGATGCTCGCGATCGCCGACGACGTGAACACGCCCATCACGCTCTACGACCAGCATTCGCGCTTCGTGCAGCCCTACGGCGTCCCGAGCCCGCGCCGCCACGGCAGCGTCTCGAACCAGGAGCTCTGGGAGTCCTTCGCCTCGAACCTCGGGCACCGCATGGGCATGCCCTTCGCCGACCAGGGCGCCCCGGGCCCCCATCCGGAGGTTCCGGAGGGCGGATCGATGCGCGACGTCCTCGTCGCGCGCATCCGGCAGCATCTCGCGAAGACGGGCCCGCTCTACGCGGATCTCGACGACCACCACGTGATCGACGACTTCCACTACCACCTCTTCCCGAACGCCGTCCTGAACGTCTTCGCCGGCTGGTTCGGCTTGATCCGCGCACGCCCCGGGACGACCCCCGACGACTGCCTGCTCGACATGTGGAACTTCGACCTGCGCGCCGAGGGGCGCTCCGATGCCCATCCGCGCCCGGCCGTCCGCACCCTCGGCCCCGACGAGATCCGCGCCCTCGGCCCCGTCCTGCTCCAGGATCTCGACCTGATGCCGCAGGTCCAGCGCGGGCTCCGCCAGCCCGGTCTCGCCCATTTCCAGCTGACGCGCTCCGAAGCGCGGATCGGCCGGATGCACGAGGTCCTCGACCGCTACCTCGATCCGCCGACGCCCCTGCGTCTGCCTCGCGACTAATACGCGCTCATGCCGCCGTCGGCCGGGATCGTCGCCCCGTGGATCATGCGGGATTCGTCGCAAGCGAGGAAGAGCGCGATCCGGGCGATGTCCTCGGGCTCGCCGAGCGAGAACGGATGGGACTCGACCGAGAGGCCGACGGAGGCCGCCTGCTCGAGCAGACCGGTCCGGACGCGCGCCTTGATGCGCTCCGACATCACGATGCCGGGGCAGATCGCGTTGACGCGCACGCCCTGGCGACCGTAGGTCGCGGCGAGCGAGCGGGTGAGCGAGAGGACGCCGCCCTTGGCGCTCGAATAGACGTGGGCCGACTGCCCGCGGAGCGCCACGACCGACGACGTGTTCACGACCGCGCCGCCGCCCGCCGCGACGATCCGGGGGATCACGTGACGGCAGCAGAGAAAGGTGCCCTTGAGGTCGAGGCCGATCGTGTGATCCCAGACGGCGAGATCGACTTCGGCGACGGGCCCGTCCTGCGGAATCGAGCCGCCGGCGCAGTTGAAGAGCACGTGGATGGCACCGAATCGCGCGACGCCGGAGGCGACTGCCCGTTCGACCGAGTCCTCCTGCGTGACGTCCGTCGGGAGGGCCAGCGCACGCCCGCCCGCTCGCTCGATCTCCGCGGCGACGCCGGCTCCTGCCTCTGCATTCTTCTCGGCGATCACCACCGCCGCACCTTCTTCCGCGAAGAGCCGGGCCGAAGCGCGGCCGATGCCCGCCCCCGCGCCCGTGATGAAGGCGACCTTGCCCTCGAGCCTGCCCCGTCCCGTCATCGCCCGACCTCCCCGTCGCGTTCCGCTCGAATTCCGCTCGACTTCCTCGGCCCCGGCGAAGGATAACGGGCCATTCCCATCGTCCATCGGCTTTCGTATCGTGACGCGGGCCCGCCAGCCCGTCCGCAGAAGGAGCGCCCCGCATGTCCCGCCTTTTCGCTGGTCCGATTCCGCAAGCGCTCCGCCGCGCGTTCCGATCCGACCGGCCTTCGCCTAACACGTTCGATCGTCGGATGAACGTGCGGGGCGGGCTCCGCGGGCTGGCAGAGCGCGGCGCGGGCCTCTCTCCCAGGCTCGGCGTCCTGCTCGCTCCCGGTCTCGCCCTCGTCATCGCCGGCTGCAGCGCCCTCTCCCCCAAAGAGGCCCCCGAACAGGCCTCCGACTCGAAGCGCGCCGCAAGCACGGCCGCGAGCGCGGCGCCCGGCCCGGTCGACGCCGCGCGCATCGTCGCCGCCGATCCGAAGGACTGGCTCTCCCACGGCCGCACGTACGACGAGCAGCGCTACAGCCCGCTCGACCAGATCGACGAGCAGAACGCCTCCCGGCTCGGACTCGCCTGGAGC
>CAZFKD010000297.1:0-5878 GCA_964519695.1 uncultured Spirochaetaceae bacterium | reverse complement strand
CGAGGATCTCGCTCATGCGCCCCCCGCGACCCCGTCGCCCGGGGCGGCGAGGGGGATGCTCACGTCGAAGCTGACGCCGCCCGTCTTGCTGTCGGTCTTGACCGAGCCCGCGACCTTCGCCCCCTGGAACGCGGCGTTCGCCGCGAGCACGGCCGTCAGGCGGTCGGCGGCTTCGTAGCCGCCGGCGGCGACGTCGAGCCGGATCTGGTTGCGGTCGATCGTGACCTCGTTGATGCGGACCTCGAGATCCTGCGGAATGGCGCGCGAGAGCTCGGCGAGCAGCTGGAGCGCCGAGCGATCGTTGCTGTAGAGGCCGAGGAAGTCGGCGCGCTCGCGCGCGGAGCGCAGCTCGCCGCCGAAGGCGTTCGCCGGCTCCTCGGGCACGGGCTGCCGGTTCGGAAAGGCTTTGCCGAAGAGCGCCGCCATGGCCTGCTCGTGGCGGGTCACGCGGCGGTGCTGGAGCACGATCGTCGTCACGGTGCTGACCAGCAGCAGTCCGGCCAGCAGCGCCGCGAGCAGGACGGTCGGCCGCAGCTCGCGTCCGAGGTAGGCGGCCAGGTCCTGGCGGAAGGCGAGCTCGCCCTGGCGGAAGTTCATCTTCGTGACGGGCTCGCCGGCGAGGCGGAGCGCGAGGGCGAGGGCCGGCGCGAAGAGCAGCGGATCGATGCCCTCGACCAGCTTCGCATGCGGCGAATCGGCGGGCATGCGCAGGCGATGGGTCGGGAGGCCGGTGCGTTTCGAGAGGACTTCGTCGAGGCGATCGAGATGGGCGCTGCCCCCGAAGAGGGTGAGCTTCGCATCGCGGAAGACGGGACCGGCGCCCTGCCGGGCCTCGGCGGCCTCGAGGGTGCGCACGGCTTCGCGGGCGATCCGGTCGACGATCGCCGCGACGCCCGGCGAGCCCGGCTGGCCGCCCCGGCCGAGCATGCCGCCTTCGCATTTGCGCTGCTCGGCCATCTCGAACGACAGCCCGGTCTCGGCGGCGATCGCCTCGGTCAGCGCACGGCCGGCGACGGGGATGCTATGCGAGAGCACCGCGCGGCCGTCGTGCAGGGCGCAGAACGTCGTCTTCTCGTGGCCGAGGTCGACGAGCAGATGGGTGCCCTCGAGCCGGAAGACGGGCGCGAGGTTCGCGAGCACCAGCCCCTCGGCCTCGATGACGTGGGGATCGCAGCCGCCGGCCTGGAAGCGGCCGAGCGTCTCGGCGACCTGGGTGCGCCGCGCGAGGGTCGCGGAGACGACGGCGTGGCTCTTCTCGGAGCGGAGCAGATTCCAGTCGACGTAGATGTCGTCGAGGCGGAAGGGCGTCTCGGCCTCGATCTCGAAGGGGATCGCCTGGGCGAGGCGCCGGCTGTCGGAGAAGGGGAATTCGAGGCGGCGGGTCGAGAGCTGGCGGGCGGGGAGCGCGGTCGCGACGTGACCGATCGGGAGCTTGTGCATCGCGATGAAGCGCTGCAGGTGTTCCGCCAGCGGCGTCGCGCCGTCGATGCGCGGATGCACCCGGAACTGCCCGGGCTCGAGGCTGCGCGGGGATACCCGCAGCTCCACGGCCTTGAGCGTGTGGCTCCCCGCGTCGAGACCGAGCACGCTTCGCTCGAAGATCGCCATGCCTTGTCGGACTCCCCCGAATGATCCGGTCGTCGTCTCGTCCGGTCTTGGATCGGCGCTTCCGGCTGCTCTACCGGAAGCCGTTTCGTCTGGTCTCTTGAACTCTTTCGACTGCACCGGCCGCGAGCCTGTGCGCTCCGTTGCCATCAGCGCGTGTCGCCGCCCCGCAGGCGGCGCCAGGATAGCAGCAGGGGGCCCTCGGTTGATCGAGTGTCGATGATCGCCTCCTGGCGCCGGACCAGGTTCCCGACCCGCGCCTCCGTCACCACCCGAAAGACCCTCGGCTTCGCCGGAATCTCGACCGGCGGAAAGATCGATCCCTCCGCCAGCGCACCGTCCGCCGCCTCGTTGACGGGCACGCAGCGTTTCGGATCACCTCCGCCGTCGCCGCACAGCATCTTGCCCTGGCGCCGCAGGTGGAAGATCGCGCGCACGGCCTTCTCGCTCAGGAGGCGGCGATCGCCGTCGACCCCGGCATAGACGAGCGACAGGACCCAGGGCTCGGCGCGGTTCAGGTTGATCCCTTCCTGGCCCCCGATCGGGTGGACGGTCAGCGAATCGCGCAGCGCTTCGAGCAGGTTGCCGTCGACGCCCTCGACGAGGCCGATCTCCTCGAAGGAGAGAAAGGGGCGGTTCGCGGCGCGGTAGGGCGGATCCTGGTCCTGGTAGTAGGCGTCCTCGTCGCGGCCGTCCCGGGCGGTCGAGTCGGCGTCCATCCAGTCGATCAGGTTGCGGGCGAGGGCGGTCGTGTCGTAGCGCTTCTCTTCGCGTGTCCCCGGCATTCCCTCGATGACGTAGTCGAGCACCGCGATCAGGTACTGCTCCGCGTCGTCGAGGGATTCGCCGGCGTCGTCGGCCGCCTGCGCCCCGATTTCGTCCTCGCCTTCGACCGGCACGCTCGGGGGAACCAGCGCATTGAGATTCAGGCGCACCCCTTCGTCCTCGATCCGGATCCGCAGCGAACGATCCCCGGAGAACGCGAGTGGAAAATCGCCGACCCGCTGCCAGAGGTCGCCGGCCGGCAGCAGCGCCTGGCCGAGGCCCGAGGCCGGGCCGCCTGCGGCGGCGGCCGGACCCGCCTCCGTCGCCGTCTCCTTCAGGCGGGCGAGATAGACGATCGCCTCGGCGATCCGGATCCCGCCGCGGGCGAGGGCATCGGCTTCGGCTGCGGAGAGGCGGTTCTGCGCGATCGTCGCATCGATGATCGCCCGGCGCTGGAAGGCGTAGACAGCCGTGATCAGCGCGAAGATGAGGACCAGCACGATCGCGAGTACGACTCCCCGTTCGCGCTTGCGCCCCCGCTCCGCACCGCCGTCACAGGCCGCGGTCCCGTTCGTTTTCATTGCGCGCAGCCCTCGGGCGCGAGCGCAGCGACCGCGGGATAGGTCGTCTCGATCGTGCTCCAGCAGGTATTCGCCGAGTCGCGCAGCACGTCGCAGAGCCGATCGTCCCCGCCGCAATTGCTCGCGAGCAGCTGCTGGTACCAGGCCGAATCGCCCGAAGCGAGACATTGATCGACGGTGAGACAGTCCGGATCCTCTTCGCCACCTGCCTGGCCGAGGGCAACCACGGCGGCGACGTCGATCGGCCGCATCACGAGCGCGACGCGGCGCGTCTGCAGCAGCCCCGGGACCTCGTCGGCCTCGGGATCCTCGGGCGCTTCGCCCGCGCGCACCCGCCGCCGCATCTGGATCGAGATCTCGACCGCGTCGGGCATCGCCTGGTCCGCCGGCAGGAACGTCGAGTCCCATTCGCCGTCCCAGTTGCCCTCGGCATCGAGCCAGCGGACGCCAAAGGCGGCGACGCCGACCGCCGCCCGCATCGCGCCCGGATCGCCCGGATCCGGAAACGATCGGGCGGCCTCGCTCGGCGGCCGCGACGAGCGCCAGCGCCAGAGCACCGGGACGCCGTTCTCGTCCTCCGCGAGGAAATAGGCGACCTCGATCCAGGCCGAAGAGCTGGCCGCGGCATTCGCGCGCGGACCCGCCTGGGTCACGAAGCGGACGGCGGTCGAGCCGAGTTCCCCCGGCGAGGTCCCGAGGATGCGCCACGGATGGGCCTCGGGATCGTCCTCTTCGGCGCGCTTCAGGTGGATCGCGCCCGCGAAATCCGCGCCGATGAGATCGAGGGCGGAGATCGCCGAGAGCCGCTCGGCCATCAGCGCCGTCGCCGCTTCGCGCTGGCGGCCGTTCTCGACGAAGATGCCGGTCACGAAGACGAGGATCAGGACCGTCATCATGAACGCGCCGACGACTTCGATCAGCGTGAAGCCGCGCGGCTCGCCGCGCGCGGGCGGCGAGGGCAGGACGGTCGGCGCGGTCATGGCCTAAGGACCTCCCTGCGGCAGATCCGGAATCTCCGGGACCTCGCGCTCGCGGCCGTCCGCATCCTCGTCCGCGTCGTTTCCCGCGCCGGCCTCGCCGGCTCCGCCCGCGCCCTCGAACAGGGCCGCGTACTCGATCTTCGCCGCCTGCCAGTCGAAGGCGAAGGTCGTCCGCGTCAGGGACTCGGGGCCGTCCGGGCCGATCCAGACGACCTCGATGTCGTACTGGCGAAGGTGCTTCGCGACCTCGGGCAGCTCGCCGGCGAGCAGCGTTCCGATGCCGGCGCCGCCGATCTGTGTCGCGCCGGGGCCGGCCGGCGCGGGGCTCGCGGCCGCGGCCTCGTCGGCCACGGTCTGGGCCGGCGCGGCGAGCGCCTCCTGGATGCTCCGGTTCTGGACGCGCACGACGTAATTCTCGTCCTCGGTGGTCCATTCCGTGCGCTCGACGACGGGCGCGATCTGCTTGCGCATCCCGATCTCGAGATCCGCGACGATCGCGTCGGCGAGCAGGTTGGCTTCGAGGCGCCGCGCGGCGACGCCCGAGCGGTGGACCGCGGTCGTGCTCGTCCCGACGAGCACGGTCATCACGAGCGCGAAGATCATCGTCGCGGCGAGCACCTCGAGCAGGGTCAGGCCGCGTGCGTGCCGGCGGACGCGGGTCACGAGCGGGCCGGTCCGCTGCGGCGACGGACGCGCTCGAGCATCGGCTCGATCTCGAGGGTCATGTGGCGATCGTCGGCGTCGGCGATTTCGAGCAGGACGTGATCGGTCGTCCCGTCCGCATCGAAGACGATCTGGACGTCGCCGCCCTCGATCCAGCCCGACGGGCTCTCGAGCCCGACGAAATAGAGTCGCTCCTCGAGCCAGCTGAACGAGCCGAGCTGGCGATTCGCGATCGGGTGGAAGTCGAGCTCGTCCCGGGTCGGGGGATGGAGATCGATCGGCGCGTTCGGGTCGAGCGGGGCGTCCGGATCCGGGGCCGACAGGGCGGCGAGCGCGTCGGCGAATCCGCCGGGGCCCGAGTCCCCGCCGCCCGCGAGGGACTCTTGCTCGCTGACGAGCCATTCGACGCGCCAGCCGCCGTCCTCGAGATCGATCCGCACGCGGTGGGGAATGCCGGTCAGGATCGCGCGCTGCCGCGCGTACTCGAGGCTCGCCGCGATCGATTCGGTGGCGTCGCCGAGGGCGCGCCAGCGCGAGCTCGAGAGGCGCGGAATGCCGAGGGCGAAGATCATCCCGATGAGCGCCACGACGGCGATCATTTCGATCAGGGTAAATCCGTCCCGGCGCGCTTCGCGTCTCACGTCAGTCGTTCTCGGCCTTTTCCCAGTTGGTGATGTCGTCGCCGCCTTCGACGCCGTCGGGCCCGATCGACCAGATGTCGAAGGTCTGGGGGTTGTGCTCGCCGGGAATGCGGTACTGGAAAGGCTGGTCCCAGGGATCGACGAGCGCATCTTTCTTGATGTAGCCGGCGGGGTTGTAGGAACGGGGCTCGGGCGGCGTGGTCGGCCGCGTCACGAGGGCCTGGAGGCCCTGGTCGGCGGTCGGGAAACGGGCGTTGTCGAGCTGATAGAACTCGAGCGCCTGCTCGATCCGCAGGATCTGGGCCTTGGCGTTCTGCATGCGTGCGCGATCGAGCTGGGAGGCGATGCCGACCGCGAGGGTCGCCATCAACATGCCCATGATCACGACGACGGCCATGATCTCGATCAGGGTGAAGCCCGCGCTCCGGGGGCTCCGGCGGGTCGTTTGCGAGGGGCGGTTCATTAGTTCTCCGAATGGGCCGGCGCGGGCGCGTCGGCCGGGGGTGGGCAGGTGGGCGAGCGAGCGGACTAACCAATGCTCTCCGTCAGCTGGAGCATGGGCATCAGGACGGCCATGATGATGATGCCGACGATGCCGACCATCACGAGAATCAGGATCGGCTCGAGCAGGGAGGTGAGGCGG
>CAZFKD010000296.1:2800-5899 GCA_964519695.1 uncultured Spirochaetaceae bacterium | reverse complement strand
CGCTTGTATTCCTTTCCGGTGAGCTCATAGCAGTGCCGATCCCGCTTGAGCGCGCCATCGCCTGCTTTCCCTATTCGACCGCGCTCGTCCAGGCGGGGCAGATCTATCACGTCCCGCGCGTCGACGCGCTTCCGCCCGAGGCAGCGAGCGAGCGCGGTGATCTGCTCGAGCGCGGCGTGCGCTCGCTGCTCGGCATCCCGATCATGTCGGGCGGCCGCTTCGTCGGATTCCTCGGCTTCGAGAACTACGAGCGCGAGATCCACTGGTCCGAAGAGACGATCATGCTGCTGCGGCTGGTCGGGGAGATCTTCTATTCCTGCCTGCGGCGGCGGCGCGCGGTCGAGGATCTGCGCGCGAGCGAATCCCAGCTGCTGCAGGCGCAGAAGATGGAGGCCGTCGGCACTCTCGCAGGCGGCATCGCACACGACTTCAACAATCATCTCGCGGTGATGCTCGGCAACGCGCGCTTCCTGCGGCAGGAGGTGGAGGCCGAGCCGGACGTGATCGCGGCGATCGAGGATCTCGAACGCTCGGCGGACCACTGCGCGAAGCTGACGCGCTCGCTGCTCGCGTTCTCGCGCCGCAGTCCGGTCCAGATCGTGCCCGTCGCGGTCGCGGACGTCGTGCGAGGGGTGGAGGATCTCGTGCGGCCGCTGCTGCCCGCGAGCATCGCGCTCGAGACCGAGCTCGAAGGCGCGGTCGGGCAGTTCGCGGTGGACCCGGTGCAGATCCAGCAGGTGCTCGTGAACCTGCTCGTGAATGCCCGCGACGCGATGCCCGAGGGCGGGATCGTCCGGATGGGCGCGGAGCGGCGGCGACTGACGCCCGCCGAGTCGGGCCTCGAAGGTCTCGACAGGGGCCGCGATTACGTCGTGCTCCGCGTCGTCGATGCCGGCTGTGGCATGGACGCGGAGACGCTGCGCCGCGTGTTCGAGCCCTTCTTCACGACCAAGCCGGTCGGGCAGGGCACGGGACTCGGGCTGGCGATGGCCTACGGCATCGTGCGTCAGAGCGGCGGGGCGATCGCGATCGAGAGCCGGATCGGGATGGGTACGGCGGTGCGCGTCTATCTGCCGGCCCTGAGCGGCACGCCGTGGTCGCTGACCGATCGACCGATACGGGCGGCCGCGGAGGAGCTCGCTGCGCCGAGCGAGACGAAGAGGGGCCGGGTCGCTGTCCTCGAGCCCGATCCGGTCGCGGCCGAGGCGATCGGCGAGGCCCTCGAAGCGGAAGACTGGCAAGTCGAGGTCTTCGCGTCGCCCGAGCGTGTGGCGGAGAGGGTCCGGCGCGCGTCCTCGACGGTCGATTGGATCGTGGCGTCGATCTCGCCGCTCGCGCCGTCCTCCGACCGATTCGCCGAGGCCGTGCGGGGCGGCATTCTGGGACCGCCGGTCGTCGTGCTGGCGGACGCGGATCAGGTGCTCGCCCCGCCGACCGAAGGCGGTGTCCACGTCCTGCGCCGGCCCTTCGCGCCGACGGCGCTCTGCGATCTGCTCGCCGATCGGGCGGGGTGTTCGCCGACGCGTCGATCGCGCATGTTCCCGGAATGACGAAAGCGGGACTGCGGCGCGGCACCAACGAGATCGTCGTCTTCGGTCGCCATCCGGTCGAGGCGGCCCTGCGCTCGGCCGGTGTCGAGATCGAGAGCGTGGTCGGCTTGCGATCGCGCGCGGCCGCGGAGCGTGAGACGCTGCGGCGCCTCTGCCTCGCACGGAGGGTTCCGTACGAAGAGATCTCGCGCCCTGCGCTGGACGAGATCACGGGCGCGCCCCGCCACGATCAAGGCGTCGCCGCGCGCGTGCGCCTGCTGCGCGTGATGGATCTCGACGCCCTGATCGCCGAGAGCAGGGGCCGCGGCGCGCGGCGGACGATGTGCGTGCTCGCCCTCGACGGCATCACCAACTCCCAGAACGTCGGCATGATCGTCCGCTCGGCGGTCGCCGCGGGGTTCGACGGGCTGTTATGGCCGATGAAGGGACAGCCCTGGGTCAACGGGCTCGTCGTGCGCGCGGCCGCGGGGGCGATCTTCGAGTGTCCGATCGTCGTCTGCGACGCGCTCGCGCCGGGTCTCTCGCTGCTCGCCGGCGCCGGCTTCGCGAGCTTCGGCCTCGAGGCCGGGGCGAGTCGATCGCTCTTCGAGCTCGAGCCGCCCCATCGCGCGGTCTTCGTGCTCGGCAGCGAATCGGCGGGCCTGTCGCCCGAGGTCGCGGCGGCGATCGACGAGCGGCTCTCGATCCCGATGGCCGCCGGCGTCGAGTCCTTGAACGTCGCCGTCGCCGCGGGGCTCGTCTGCTACCACGCCCGCGGATGGTTCCGGTCCGCGCCGCGGGCATGAGTCGGTCGGCGGACCTGCGGGCTCGCGCGGCGGGCCGCAAGGTTCAAGGGGATTCGATCCGGATCCCGCAGAGCTGTCCATCGGGCTGCCCGAGCAGCGCGAGCACGTCGGGCGAGGTGAAGTCGATGCCCGGGATGCCCGGCCGCGCGACCAGCATCAAGGGCGAGCGCAGGGCGCCGACGACGTCGTTCGGTGCGAAAGCGTTCTCCTGCGCGATCATGGCGAATCGGTCGGCCGGATAGGGAACGGCCGCGCTGCCGCCGAGCGCGAGACCGACGCGCGTCACGGTCCCGTCGCAGAAATCGGACGCGAAGACCTCGCTGCCCGCGGTGTTGATCGTGACGTCGGTCAGGCCCTCGCAGCCCGCCGATGCCCGGCCGTCCGAGCGCGGGGGCAGCACGAAAGGGGCGTCGCCGGTGAAGATCCGCGCATCGAGCCCGCCGATCGACTGGCCGTCGAGTCGGATCGGATCCGGGTCGCCCGCGTAGAGGCGTGGATCGTCGAGGGGGCGCAGATCGATCGCATAGAGGCTTCGGGTCGAGGACGCGCCTAGCCAGGCGATGCGTCCGGTCGGATCGATCGCCGGCGCATCGAAGGAGGGCCCGGCGAAGCCGAGCGGAACCGTCGCGACGATGCGGGGCACCGACGGGTCGATGACGTCGACGAAGCCCTCCGACAAGACGTTTCCGGGTCCGCTGCCGGTTCCGATCGCACCGGTGACGGTGACCAGCACGAGCTCGCGGCCGCCGGGCGTTCGAAACGCC
>CAZFKD010000296.1:0-2790 GCA_964519695.1 uncultured Spirochaetaceae bacterium | reverse complement strand
GAGCCCCGTCGCGTTGAAGCCGCTCGTGAAGAGGACGGGGGCCGTCGAGGCGGGCTGGACCTCGATCGCGCCCGCCGCCTCGACCCAATCGAAGACCAGCACGGTCCCGGGCAGGAAGCGGTTGCTGCGGGCGAGATTGGAGGTCGCGACGAAGAGCCGGCCTCCGGCGATCGCCTTGCCCGCGGTCAGGTTGGTCAGGAACGACGGGCGATCCGCATCACAGCGCGCGTCGGGAACCACCGGCTGGCCGTTCGAATCGAAGGCGCCATCGGGGTATACACAGGCGAGCGTCGAAATGCCCGTGCGCTCGGCGGCCGTCCCCGGCGGCGGAAAGAGCGGTAGCCCGATTCCGGGCAGATCCGCGGGCTGACGCAGCACCATCGTTACGGGGGTCCCCGTCGCCGGATCAAAGCCCAGCACCTGCTCGTAGTTGCTCGTGCTCGCGAGCGCGATGCCCGGGCCGACGACCTGGATCTCGCCCATCACGGGGTAGCGCGCGAAGCCGAGCACCGGCCGGATCGTCTCGGCGTCGTCGTTGCCGTCGCCGTCGCTGTCGACGCCGAGCGTCCCGGCGAAGCGCGTGCGCGGCCGATCCCCGCGCAGGTCGTAGACGGCGATCCCGTTCGGATCCGTCTGCGTCAGCAGGGCGACTCCTTGCGGCGACGACGGCAGCGCCAGGCCCGCCGGAAAGGCGCTCAGCGACGGCGTCGGCGTGCAGCTCCCGACGAGGATCTCGTTGCGGATCACGAGTCCATTGGAGCCGCCCTGGCCCTCGCAGCCTGCGAGCGGGATCGCGATCAGACCGGCCGCAAATGCCGACCACCCGCCGAGTCCGATCGCGCTCCGCGTTCGCATCGGGCTCACCATCGCAAGTCGAGCCCCGCCGTCAGGTTGCGACCGGGTTGGGGAAATGAGAGCGTGTCGCGCACCGCTTCGTCGGTCAGATTGTCGATGTCGACGAAGAGCCAGAGGGCGCGGGGCCGGGCGATCGGGAGCAGGCGCTGGGCCGCGACGTTCACCGCGAAGGAGAGATTCGCGACCAGGCGATCCGGCAGCGTGCGGGACCCGCCTTCGCTGACGGGGATCTCGTCGATGCGATGCAGCTCGCCGATCAGCTTCCAGACGCGCTCCGGCCCGACGCGCACGCGCGCGAACGTGTCGTTCTGCGCCTGCCCCGGCAGACGCTCGCCCGTGCCGAGCCGCTCGGAGTCGATGAAGGTGTGGTTCAGCGAGACGCGCAGCCAGGCCGTCCAGTCGAAGCCGAAGCCGAGCTCGAATCCGTTCGTGCGCGCGCGGCCGGTATTGACCGGGGCGAGGGTGCGCGGGCTGATCAGGATCCAGGTGATCGATTCGTCGATCTCGCGGTGGAAGCCGGACAGCTCGAAGCGGAGCGCCGAGAGGGGGCCGAGCCGGGCGAGGTCGATCTCGACGCCGCCCTGGACCGTCCACGCCTCTTCGGGGTCGAGCGAGGGATTGCCGCGGATGAAGCCGCGATCGGGGTGGTAGAGCTCGTCGAAGCTCGGTGCGCGGTACGAGCCGACGTATTGCGCCTTGAGGCGGATCCAGGCGGCGGGCGTCGCGACGAGCGCGACGTCGGGCAGCAGGCGCGGATCGAAGTCGCCGGTCCAGTCGAGGCGCGCGGCGCCGAAGAGCGCGAGCCGGCCGGGCAGGAGCGGGATCTCCTCGCCCAGATGAGCGCCGAGGTTGATGCGGCTGCGTCCGTTGCGATCGTTCGAGCGCAGCAGGTCGCCGGAGACGTCGAGACCGAGATCGGTGGCGAGCGAACGGCCGAGGATCGGATGTCGAAGCCGATCGCGGGCGCGCAGACCGGTCGTCGCGAGCCGGGTGTCGAGATCGACCGCCTCGAGGAAGGGCTGCTCGTCGTCGATGAAGCGCGCCCGCTCGAATCGGTTGAAAGCGGCGAGCGAGAACGCCTCGCCGTCGCCGAACGGCGATGTGCCGTCCCAGCGCAGCTGGACCAGGTTCGAGAGGTTCCGGCTGTGGGCCGTGCGCAGCTGGCCCGCCGTCTCGCCGTCGCCGGCGTCGAGCCCCGGCTCGCCGCCGGAGGAGTACGACGCGAGATCGATGAGCCGCAGCTGGCCGGGTCCGAGCGTCCGGCCGAGGGCGAGGTTGGCGCCATGCAGGATGCGGTCGTTGTTGATCCGGGTGGCGGTGTCCGGATCGAAGCGCGTCGTCACCCCGTCGCTGCGGATCACCGGGCGCGCGAACTCGAAGTCGCCGCGCGTCGAGAGGCCGCAATAGCCGGCGGTGTAGTCGAGCCCCTGCCAGCGGTCCGCGCGCAGCAGCGAGCCCGCGAACGTCTCGAAGGCGCCGACCGAGAGCTGGCCGAGCGTCGTCGCCTGGTCGGCTCCCGCGCGCGTCACGAGGTTCACCGCCCCGCCGATCGCGCCGCTGCCTTCGCTGACCGAGCCGGCGCCCCGCGTGATCTCGACGCTCTCGACGAGGGGCGCGCAGGTCTGCGAGAGATCGAGGCCGCCCGTCAGGATGCTGTTGGCGCGGATCCCGTCGACGGTGACCACCGATTGGCTCGGCGTCGCGCCGCGGATCGACAGCTCGGCGGGATCGGCCGCACCGCCGAAGCGGCGGATGCTGACGCCCGCCGTCTCGGACAACAGGTCCGCGATCGATTTCGCCTCTCCGATGAAATCGTCCATCGACAGCACCGTCGTGTTCGCCCGCTCGAGCTCCGGGACCATCCCCGCCTCGACCGCCCAGGCGGTCACCTCTTCGACGCCCTCGAAGGGATCGGCGGCCGGCTCGGAGTCGCCG
>CAZFKD010000295.1:0-5900 GCA_964519695.1 uncultured Spirochaetaceae bacterium | reverse complement strand
TTCCGGGTCGATCCCGAGGAGCTGCGCAGCGAGGTACCGGCCGTGGCGGACGGGCTCTTCAAGCTGCTGCAGCAGGTGGTCCTCAGCCCGGCGGCGACGCCCGAGGCGCTGGTCCTGAGCTTCCTCCACCGGCTGGTCGAGTTGCGCAAGATGCTCTCGCTCGACGTCGAGGCCGCCTTCGCCGGCGATCCGGCCGCCAAGGGCTACGACGAGATCGTCGTCGCCTACCCCTCGATCCGGGCGCTCGCGATCCATCGCATCGCCCACGAGCTCTACGACTACGGCGTCCCGCTGCTGCCGCGCGTCATGAGCGAGTACGCCCACGACCGGACCGGCATCGACATCCATCCCGGCGCGCAGATCGGCGAGCGCTTCTTCATCGACCACGGGACGGGCATCGTCGTCGGCGAGACGGCGGTGATCGGCCATCGCGTCCGGATCTACCAGGGCGTGACGATCGGGGCGACCTCGATCAAGAACGGGGCGGCGCTGCGCGGAAAGAAGCGCCATCCGACGATCGAGGACGACGTCACGATCTACGCCGGCGCGACCATCCTCGGCGGCGATACGGTGATCGGCGCGGGCAGCGTCGTCGGCGGCAACGTCTGGCTGACGCATAGCGTTCCGCCGGGCTCGCGCGTCATGTCGGAGGCGCCGCGGCTGCTCGTGAAGGGCTCCGAGGGCAGGGCACTCGTCGACGAGTCGATGGACGTCGATTGGAACATCTGAGGAGCGCGCGATGAAGGGGATCCGGGTCGTCGCTCTCGGGCTGGTGTTGCTGGGCATCGTCTCCGCGGGTGCAGCGATGCGCCCGGGCGCCGCGATCGGCGCGGAATCCGCGGGGCAGGGCGAAGGCGGGGCGATGCGCGCCGAGGCCGCGTCGGCGGCGGGCGCCTCCGGATCCGGGCCGAGCTGGGCCTACGATCTCGCGGGTGATCTCATGAGCCCGTTCTGCCCGGGGCGGACCGTCGCCTCGTGTCCGAGCCCGCAGGCGACCGAGCTGATCCAGTGGATCGCGATGCAGGAGGCGGCGGGGGCGACACGCGAAGAGGTGGTTGCGATGCTGGTCGCGAAGCACGGGGAGGAGATCCTCGGTGCGCCGCCGGCGAAGGGCATCACGCTCTGGGCGTACGTGTTCCCGGTGCTCGGGTTCGTCGCCTTCGGCGGCATCGCCGCCGTCGTCCTGCGTCGGATCGTGTCGCCCGCTGCGTCTGGCGGTGCCGGTCCGGCGGGTTCTCCCGCTGCGCCCTCGCCCACGGTATCGGCATCGGCGGCGGTCTCGGGGATCGAAGGTGGGTCGCCGCCGGCGGGCCGCGCCGCCGGCTCGGACGAGCTCGCCCGGATCGTGGATGCAGAGCTCGCCGAGCGCGCCTAGGCTGCGGCTCCGATCGAGCTGCGGGCCGATCTCGGCTCGGAGCCAGGCGAGGAGGACCGTTTGAAGATCTATACCCGCCGGGGCGACGCCGGCCAGACCGATCTGTTCGGCGGCGAGCGGGTCGGCAAGGACGCACAGCGCGTCGCGACCTACGGCGACGTCGACGAGCTGAACGCCTCGCTCGGGGTCGCAATCGCAGCGGGCAGCGATCCCGCGCTCGCGCAGTCGCTGGCGCGCATCCAGAGCGCGCTCTTCGATCTCGGAGCGTCGCTCGCGACGCCGGACCAGGCGCATCGCCACAAGGCCGGCGTCCTCGGCGTCGACGATGCGGACATCGAGTCCCTCGAAGCCCTGATCGACCGCCTCGAAGCGGGGCTTGCCCCGCTCACGACCTTCATCCTGCCCGGCGGAACGCCGGCCGCTGCGGCCTTCCACGTCGCCCGCACGGTCTGCCGCCGTGCCGAGCGCGCCGTCGTCCATCTCGCGGCGACCCCGGGCGAGTCGGTCGAGCCGACCGCGACCCGCTACCTGAATCGGCTCTCGGACCTGCTCTTCGTGCTCGCACGCCACGAGAACGCGCGCAGCGGCGTCGCCGACGTCGCGTGGTCACGCCGGACCGCCTGATCCCTTCGCCGCGGCGGGCGCGTCTGCGTCGCTCTCGCCCAGGTATTGGATGGGCGGGGGGCTGGACCGCTCGGCCGAGCAGCGAATCAGTGTGCCGACCGCGAATCCGAAGGCGAAGGCGAAGAGCAGCGCGCGCAGGATCGCGCGCAGGATCCTGCCGATCCGCGATGGCCTCGCCGCCGCCGCATTCTCCGGCGCCGTCATGCCGCCCCTGCCGCATCGGTCCCGGACCAGCTGGCTTCGATGCGGGCGCCCAGTCGATCGATGATCCGTTCGACGGAGCTGCCGCCATGGGCGTCGATCTGTCGCTCGAGCGGCGCTTGTTCGGCCAGGCGCGCGAGTCCGCGGGTTCCGTAGCGGTTCGTGAGGGCCGTCCGGATCCGCGCGCACCGTCCGTCGGCTCGCCGCCGCGCGCCGGCTTCCGTTCGGGCGAGGGCCTCATGATGGCGGTCGATCGCTTCGATCAGCGCGTCGATGCCGATGCCGTCGCGCGCCGATCCGCATAACACGGGCGGTCGCTCGCCCGGCCCGTTCGGGCGCCCGAGATCGATTCCCGCGCGCAGCTCGGTCGCCGTCCGCTGGGCGTGCTCCGAGAGATCCGATTTGTTGACGAAAAAGACGTCGGGCCACTCGAGGATGCCGGCCTTCATGAACTGCACGAGGTCGCCCGCCGCGGGCTGGGCGACGAAGACGAGCGTCTCGACGAGGTCGACGATGCCCGCTTCGGACTGGCCGACGCCGACAGTCTCGACGAAGACCGTGTCGAAGGCGGCGGCCAGGACGTCGAGGCTCGCGCCGGTGACCTCGGAGAGGCCCCCGAGCTGATCGCGGGCGGCGAGCGAGCGGAAGAAGACCCCGGAATCCCGCGCCGAAGCGCCCATCCGGAAGCGATCGCCGAGCAGCGCGCCGCCGGACTTCCGGCTCGAGGGATCGATCGCGAGGATCGCGACGCTCTGCCCCCGGCTGCAGAGTCGGGTCGCGAGGGCGTCGAGCAGGGTCGACTTGCCGGCGCCGGGCGCGCCGGTGATCCCGATCCGCCGGCCCCCGGCATGGCCCTCGAGCGCGTCGAGCAGATCGAGCGCGTCGGCGCGCTGCGCTGCGCGCCCGTCGTCGACCAGATTGAGAGCGCGGGCCACCCCGCCGCGATCCCCCGCCCGGACCCGCTCGGCCAGGGCGAGCGGCGATTCGACGGGCTTGCTCATGCGGCGGCGTTGGCCTCCGCGACGACGTCGACGATCTCGTTCATGATGCGCGCGAGGTCGAAGTCCTTCGGCGTGTAGACGCGGCGCACGCCGGCCTTCTCGAGGGCGAGGGCGTCGTCGGGGGGGATGATGCCGCCGACGACGATCGGGATTTCGCCGAGCCCGGCCGCGCGCATGCGCTCGACGACGTCGACGACGAGCACGCCATGGGAGCCCGACAGGATCGAGAGGCCGACGACGTGGACGCCCTCGTCCCGGGCCGATTGGACGATCTCCTCGGGCGTGAGCCGGATGCCGTCGTAGACGACCTCCATGCCGGCATCGCGCGCCTTGACTGCGATCTGCTCGGCCCCGTTGCTATGTCCGTCGAGGCCGGGCTTGCCGACCAGCAGCTTGAGCCGTCGCCCGAGCCGCTGCGAGAGCGCGTCGACGCGCCCGCGGACCTCCGCGTCCTCGGCGCTCGGCCGGGCCGAAGCGCTCGCCGCGACGCCGGTCGGCGCGCGGTACTCGCCGAACACGCGGCGCAGGACGGCGGTCCACTCGCCGGTCGTGACGCCGGCCTTCGCCGCCTCGATCGAGGGCGGCATGATGTTCTGCCCGGCCGCGATCGCGTCCTCGAGCTGCCGGAGCGCCGCGGCGACCGCGGCGGCGCTGCGCCGGTTGCGGAAGGCCTGCAGGGATTCGATCTGGGCGCGCTCGGCCGATTCGTCGACCTTGAGGATCGCCGAGGAGCCTGCCTGGACGAGCGGGGATTCGACGCCCTCCCGATAGGCGTTGACGCCGACGACGACGAGCTCGCCCGATTCGATCGCCCGGATGCGTGCGGTATGGCTCTCGACCAGCCGCTGCTTCATGTAGGCGTTCTCGACGGCCGCGACCGCCCCGCCCATCGCGAGCACGCGGTCGAGCTCCTCGCGCGCAGCGAGACCGAGCTCACGGGTCTTCGCTTCGACGACGTGGGAGCCGTCGAAGAGATCGCCGTACTCGAGCAGGTCCGTTTCGAAGGCGAGGATCTGCTGGGTTCGGAGCGAGAGCTGCTGGTCCCAGGGCCGGGGGAGGCCGAGGGCCTCGTTCCAGGCCGGCAGCTGCAGCGAACGGGCGCGGGCGCGCTGGGAGAGGGTGACGCCGAGGGCCTCGAGCGCGATGCGCACGATGTTGTTCTCGGGCTGCGCCTCCGTCAGCCCGAGGCTGTTGACCTGGACGCCGTAGCGCAGCCGGAGCGCCTTCTCGTCGCGGATGCCGTAGCGCTCGCGGCCGATCTCCTCCCAGAGCGCCGTCATCGCGCGGCATTTGCACATCTCCTCGACGAAGCGGATGCCCGCGTTCAGGAAGAAGGAGATGCGCCCGAAGACCTTCGCGAGATCCTGCTCGGAGACGGCGCCGCTGTCGCGCAGGTGGTCGAGCAGGGAGATCGCATTCGCCATCGAGAAGGCGATCTCCTGCACCGGCGTCGCGCCGGCCTCCTGCAGGTGGTACGAGCAGATGTTGATCGGGTTCCAGTGGGGGACGTGCTCGACGGTGTAGGCGACGATCTCGCTCGTGAGGCGCATCGAGGCCTCGGGCGGGAAGACGAAGGTCCCGCGCGAGAGATACTCCTTGACGATGTCGTTCTGGGTCGTGCCGCGGAGATTCCTGGCGGCGCCGCCCTGGCGCTCGGCGGTCGCGATGTAGAGGGCGAGCAGCCAGGCGGCGGTCGCGTTGATCGTCATCGACGTATTCATCTGCTCGAGGGGGATGGCCTCGAAGAGCAGCGCCATGTCGTCGATGTGGCCGATCGGAACGCCGACTTTGCCGACCTCGCCGCGCGCCAGCGGATGATCCGAGTCGTAGCCGGTCTGGGTCGGGAGATCGAAGGCGACCGAGAGGCCCGTCTGGCCCTTGGCGAGGTTGCTGCGATAGAGGGCGTTGCTCGCCCGGGCCGAGGAGTGGCCGGAGTAGGTCCGGAAGAGCCAGGGCTTCTCGCGCCGCTCGCCGCTCGCCGGCGCGCTGCGTTCGTCGGGGGCGCTCGTCGGTCGTTCGGACGGCTTCGGGGGGCGTGCGGACACGGGGTCTCCGTCGGGGTGGCGATCGGGGCAGGAATCGCCAAGTGCGCGAAAAAACTATCGAAACCCTGTTCGCGGAGCAATCGCGAGGGCGGGACTCCGGGTCTTCCCGCGTTATGCTCCGCCGATGTCGAGTCCGCCCAACGAGTTTTTCTTCCGCCTCTCACCCGAACGCGTGCTCGAGGCGGTCGATGCGGGCGGATTCGTGCCCTCCGGCCACTGCTTCGCGCTCAACGCCCTCGAGAACCGGGTCTACGACGTCCGTCTCGAGGACGGGGCGCATCTGGTCGCCAAGTTCTATCGGCCGGGCCGCTGGTCGCGCGAGACGATTCTCGACGAGCACCGCCTCCTCGCCGCCCTCGCTGCCGCCGAGATTCCGGTCTGCGCCCCGATCCGCTTCCCGGACGGCGAGACGCTCCACACGATCGAGGACATCCACTACGCGCTCTGGCGCCGCACCGGCGGCCGCTCCCCGGACGAGATCTCCGATGATCAGGTCGGGGTGCTCGGCCGCCTGCTGGCCCGGATCCACACGATCGCCGCCGACCTCGGTGCCCCCCACCGCCGGGTGCTCGACGCCGAGAGCGTGCCCCTGGAGGCGCTGGATCTGCTCGAGCGCGACGACTGGCTCCCGCCGGCGTGTCGCCGGCGTTATGT
>CAZFKD010000294.1:0-5910 GCA_964519695.1 uncultured Spirochaetaceae bacterium | reverse complement strand
GCCGGAGGCGCCGATCCGGGCCGCCGCGACCAGCGCAGCGAGGCCGCTCCCCAGGATCAGCGCATCCCAGCGCCTTGCCCGGGGCGCCTCGCTCGGATCCAGCGCGGGAAGCTCGACCATCACCCGACCCTGACGGGGCGACCTGCCTGGAAGATCAGGGAAATCGCCCGAAGTTGAACCGGCCCTACTCGCCCGCGAGGAAGCCCGGATCGAAGAGCATCGGCGGATCCCCTGCCGCCTTGCGCTCGATCACGCCGATCTTGTAACCGCGCTCGCCGAGGCCCTGGAGCCGGTGGATGATCTCGTCGGCGCTCGCGGCCGGGGCGATCGCGATCATGCCGATGCCGCAGTTGAAGACCCGCAGCAGCTCGGACTCGGAGAGGCCGCCGACGCGGGTGATCCAGGCGTATACGTCCGGCCGCGGCCAGGCGAGCGTATCGAGATGGGCGCGCACGCCGCTCGGGAGGATGCGCGGGATGTTGCCCTCGAAGCCGCCGCCCGTGACGTGGACGAAGCCGTGGATTTCGAAGTCGCGGATCAGGTTCAGCAGCGGCTTGACGTAGATGCGGGTCGGGGCGAGCAGGGCAGCGGCGAGGCTGGTCCGCAGTTCCGGGGGCTCGCCGAAGAGGTCGACCGTCCCGGCCTCGATCCCGGCGTCGAGGACGGAGCGGACCAGGGAGTAGCCGTTGCTGTGGAAGCCGCTCGAGGCGATCCCGATCAGGACGTCGCCCTCGGCGATGTTCGAGCCGTCGATCACGGCGCCGCGCTCGACCAGCTCGACGTCGCCCTTGGCGTACACCCCGGGCATCGTCGCGGTCTCCCCGCCGAGCAGCGCGCAGCCGGCTCGGCGGCAGCCTTCGGCGACGCCTCGGAGCGTGTCGCCGGCGATCGACTTCGAGAGCTCGCCCATCGCGACGTAATCGAGGAAGATGATCGGCTCGGCGCCCTGGACGACGAGGTCGTTCACGACCATCGCGACGCAGTCGATCCCGATCGTGTCGTAGCGCCCGATCCGGGAGGCGAGCTTGAGCTTGGTCCCGACGCCGTCGGTCGCCGCGACGAAGATCGGGTCCTTGTAGCGGTCGGGCGCCTTGAACATGCCGGCGAAGCCGCCGATCGAGCTCAATACCTCGGGGCGGAAGGTCGACTTCGCGATCTCCTTGATCTCGTCCACGAAGGATTCGTCGTGGTCGAGATCCACACCCGCCTGCGCGTAGGCAGGGGCGGCGGTCGTCGTGAAGGCGGTATCGGCAGGCTTGGGGGGTCGCGGCACGAGCGAGAGATAGGCAATGGTCCGATTCCAGTCAATCGAATCGGCAGGAGAGGGCCCGTTTCGCGCGTTCGCGGCAGCGCCAGGCCATCCGGGCTAGGCTCGCGCGCCGTGACGACCTCGGTGGTGATTCCGACGCTCGACGAGGCGGAGCGGATCGGCGCGCTCGTCCGGAGCCTGCGCCAGGACGGGGTCGAGATCATCGTCGTCGACGGGGGGAGCCGGGACGCGACGGCGTCGCTCGCCCGCGAGGCCGGTGCCCGCGTGCTCGAGTCGGAGAGGGGACGTGCGGCGCAGCTGCGGCACGGGAGCCAGAACGCGAACGGGGACCTGATCTTGTTCCTGCATGCCGATACCCGACTGCCCGAAAACTGGCAGGCCGCCGTGCGCGACGTGATGCGCGAGGCGGCCGTCGCCGGCGGAGCATTCGGCTTCCGAATCGAAGAGCGGGGCTTCTTCTTCCGCTGGCTCGAGCTCTGGGTCGGCCTGCGCAACCGGGTCTTCCGGCTGCCGTACGGGGACCAGGCGATCTTCGTCCGGCGAGGGGTGCTCGAGGCGATGGGCGGCGTTCCGGACGTCCCGATCCTCGAGGATCTCGACCTCGTGCGCGGGATCAAGGCCCGGGGTCGGTTGGTGCTGCTTGCGCTGCCGGCGACGACCTCCGGACGGCGTTATGCGCGGGGACGCGGGCTGCGGACGCTGCTCGGTCATCAGTGGGCGCTGCTCGGCTGGCTGCTCGGGTGGGATCGTGCTCGGCTCGCGCGCAGGCTGGGCCGATGAGCGAGGCGGTGGCCGGGAGGAACCCCGCGCCCGGGCGGATCGGCGACTCGCCCGTGCGCCACGCGCTGCGGCGGCTCTCCGTCTATCTGCGCCGCAACTCGCGCTTCTACCTGATCTGGTTCGTCGTCGTGCTGCTCTACGTCGCGTCGTTCAACCTGCTGCCGCTGGCGGTCGGCTGGGCGATCGACGGGCTCGTCGAGGGCGTCCCGCGCGCCGAGGTCTTCCGGCGCTGCTGGATCCTGTTCGGGATCGCGGTCGGCGGCGGCGTGCTGCGCTTCTATTCACGTCAGCTCGTCTTCGACGCGGCGCGCGAGGTCGAATACGAGATCCGCAACGATCTCTTCGCCCATCTGCAGAAGCTCCCGCAGTCCTTCTTCTTCCGCTGGCGCACGGGCGATCTGATGAGCCGCTGCGTCAACGATCTCAACTCGGTCCGCATGCTGCTCGGGCCCGGGCTGCTCTCCGTCGCGCAGAGCCCGATCCTCTTCGTCGGCGCCTTCCTCGCGATGTCGACGCTCTCGCTCAAGCTCGCGATCCTGATGATGCTGCCCTATCCGGGCTTCATCCTGATCTCGCGCGTGCTCGGATCGCGGCTCTATTCGCGCAGCCTCGCGGCGCAGCAATCGCTCTCGTCGATGTCGAACTTCGTGCAGGAGAACGTGGCGGGCATCGCCGTCGTGAAGGCTTATGCGATGGAGCGCGATCAGGCGGATCGCTTCGAGGAGGCGAACGAGGCGCTGCGGGAGCGCTCGCTCGAGCTCGTCCGGACCAGCGCGGCGATGCCGGCCGTGACGGGCCTGCTCCCTGCCGTCGGGCTGGCGCTCGCGCTCTGGGTCGGCTTCGGGGAGATCCAGGCCGGCCGGATGGGGACCGGCGCGCTCTTCTCGTTCACGATCTTCGCGCGCCAGCTGACCTTCCCGACCTTCATCATGGGCTATGCGATCAGTCTCATGCAGCGCGGCGCCTCGGCGATGCAGCGCATCGACGAGATCCTCTCGGTGACGCCGGCGATCCGCGACGAGGCGGGCAGCGTCGCTCTCGACGAGATCGCCGGGCGGATCGAGTTTCGCGGGCTGACCTTCCGCTACGACGATGCTTCGCGTGCGCCGGCCCTCGACGGCATCGATCTCGTCGTCCCGGCCGGGACGACGGTGGGCATCGTCGGGCCGGTGGGGGCGGGCAAGTCGACGCTGGCGTCGGTCATTCCGCGGCTTTTCGAGGTCGACGACGGCAGGCTCTTCATCGACGGCATCGACGTCAATCGCATCCGGCTCGCGAGCCTGCGCCGGGCGATCGCGATGGTGCCCCAGGATTCGTTCCTCTTCTCGCTGCCGCTGCGCGACAACATCGCCTACGGGCTGCCCGCGGACGTGCCCTTCGAGCGGATCGAGACCGCCGCGCGGCGCGCGCAGCTCGCGCGCGACGTCGAGGATCTGCCCCATGGCTACGACACGCTCGTCGGCGAGCGCGGCATCATGCTCTCGGGCGGCCAGCGCCAGCGGACCGCGCTCGCCCGCGCGCTCGCCCTCGAGCCCTCGATCCTGATCCTCGACGACACGCTCTCGGCCGTCGACGCCGATACCGAGCAGCGCATCCAGGCCGAGCTCGACCGGCTCTTCGCCGGGCGGACGGTCGTCGTCGTCGCGTCGCGAGTCAATTCCGTGCGCAAGCTCGATCAGATCGTCGTGCTCGACGAGGGCCGGATCGTCGAGCAAGGGCGCCATGCAGACCTGATCGCGAAGGGCGGGGTCTACGCGCGACTCGCCGCGGAGCAGGCGGCCGAGGAGACGCGCGCGGAGCGCGAGCGGCGGCTGGTGCGCGAGGGGCTCGCCGTCGCGGCCGGGGAGGGCGCATGAGTTCCGCAGCCAATGGGCGCACACCCGCTTCGAAGACGCCGAACGGGCGCCCGGCCGATCCGCACGAAGAAGAGGAGCTCGGCCGCGCCTACGACGGCCGCCTGCTGCTCCGGCTCTGGCCCTATGTCCGGCCCTATCGCCGGCAGATCTGGATCACGCTGCTGCTGTTCGTCCCGATCTTCCTGCTCGAACTCGCGCCGGCCTGGATCGTGAAGGTCGGCATGGATCTCGTGCTGGTCGGCGAGCCGACGGCCGGCGGCTGGGCCAACGCCGCGCTCGCGGGCGTGCAGCAGCGACTGGCGACCCCGCCGCCCGGCGTCCCGGTCGCGATCTGGCTCGCCGGCCTCTATTTCGGGGTCTCGGTTTCGCTGGGACTGCTCTCCTGGGTCCATCAGGTCATCATGGCGATGACGGGCCAGTACGCGATGTTCGACCTGCGACGCGCGGTCTTCGCCCATATCCAGCAGCTCCCGATGAGCTTCTTCGACACGATGCCGGTCGGGCGCCTCGTGACCCGCTCGACCAACGACGTCGAGAACCTCGCCGAGATGTTCTCCCAGGGCCTCGTCGCGCTCGTCACCGACGTCATCAAGATGCTCGGCTTCGCGGTCGTGCTCTTCCTCGTCTCGCCGAAGCTGACGCTCTACACCTTCGCGATCGTCCCCGTCATGGCGCTCGCGGCGTTCGTCTTCCGCTGGAAGGTGCGCGAGGCGTATCGCGCGGTGCGGGTCAAGATCGCCCGGATCAATACACAGATCCAGGAGATCGTGACCGGCATGAAAGTCGTCCAGCTCTTCAGCCGCGAGGAGCGCAACCGGGCCGATTTCGACCGGATGAACGCGGACCACCGCGACGCCTGGCATCAATCGATCCGCTACGACTCGCTGCTCTTCTCGACGATCGAGGTCGCGACGGGCGTCACGATGGCCGTCATCATCGGCGTCGGAACCGGCATCGCCGAGGCGGGCATCCTCTACGTCTTCATCGACTACATGCAACGCTTCTTCATGCCGCTGCGCGACCTGTCGGCCAAGTACTCCGTCATGCAGTCCGCGATGGCCTCCAGCGAGCGGATCTTCCAGCTGTTCGACACGACGCCGAGCGTCCGCGATCGCGTCGCGGCGATCCCGGAGACGGATCCCGCGGCGGCCGGCAGCGTCGAGTTCGACCATGTCTGGTTCCGGTACGGACCGCCGCAGGACGGGGCGGTCGAAGCGGCGGGCGAGGCGGTCGCCGGCTCGGCTGCAGCGGCCGACGACGGCGACTGGATCCTGCGCGACGTGTCGTTCCGCGTCGCGCCGGGCGAGAAGGTCGCGTTCGTCGGGGCGACCGGCGCCGGCAAGACGACGATCATCAAGCTGCTGACGCGACTCTACGACGTCGATCGCGGCTGCGTTCGGGTCGACGGCGTCGACGTCCGCGACTTCCCGCAGCAGGCGCTGCGCAAGCGGGTCGCCACGGTCCTCCAGGACGTCTTCCTCTTCAGCGGCACGCTCGCCCGCAACATCGCTCTCGGCCGCCACGACCTCGACGAGCTCGCGATCCAACGGGCCGCCCGCGCCGTCGAGGCCCACGACTTCATCGAGCGCCTGCCTGGGGGCTATACGACGGAAGTCCGCGAGCGCGGCTCGAACTTCTCGACCGGCCAGCGCCAGATCCTCTCCTTCGCCCGGGCCCTGGCCCACGGCGCGCCGGTCCTCGTCCTCGACGAGGCGACCAGCGCGATCGATCCGACGACCGAGGCGGCGATCCAGCGCGGCATCCGCGTCCTGATGGAGGGCAAGACCGCCATCGCCATCGCCCACCGCCTGTCGACGATCCGCGACGTCGACCGCATCTTCGTCCTGGTCGGCGGCCGGATCGTCGAATCCGGCAGCCACGACGCGCTGCTTGCTGCGGACGGGGTCTACGCGAGACTCTACCGGCTGCAGGCCGAACGCGAAGAAGAGGGCGCTCTCGCGGCCCGGCCCGCCTGAGAGGCTGTGAAGATATCGTCTCGGTCGC
>CAZFKD010000293.1:1864-5920 GCA_964519695.1 uncultured Spirochaetaceae bacterium | reverse complement strand
CCCGGCCAGCAGGACGCACCGACCTCGTCCTCGAAGCTCGACACGCTCTTCGCGCGCCTCGAGGAAGCCGTCGCCGACGGCCACAAGGCGCTCGTCTTCTCGCAGTGGACGAGCCTGCTCGACCTCGTCGAGCCCGGGCTGCGCGAGCGCGGGATCGATTTTGCGCGGCTCGATGGCTCGACCCGCGACCGGGGCGCAGTCGTCGAACGTTTCCAGTCGGCGGGTGGGCCGCCGGTGCTGCTGCTGTCGCTGCGGGCAGGCGGGACCGGCCTCAACCTGACGGCGGCGGACCATGTCTTCCTGCTCGATCCGTGGTGGAACCCGGCGGTCGAGGCCCAGGCCGCCGATCGCGCCCATCGCATCGGCCAGGAGCGACCGGTCGTCGTCCACCGCCTGATCGCCCGGCAGACGGTCGAAGAAGGCATCCTCGCGCTGCATGCCCGCAAGCGGGCCCTCGCCGACGCCGCCCTCGAAGAGGCGGACGGCAGCAGCCGCCTCACCCGCGCCGACCTGATCGAGCTGCTCGAGAGCGCCTGAGCCTGCTCATGTCGTTCCGGGCCGCCTTGCCCGTCCGGCCCGGGCAACCCATCCGGTTCGGCAGCCCTCCGAGTCGGTACCCCGCCGGGCCGGCACACGCGCGGCGTCGCCGCTTCCGGGCGGTTGCGAGGCGATTGCGCTCGGTTTTCTCAAAGTGGCTTTTCCCACCCGTTTTTCTCAAGCAGCCCCGGATCACCTCCGATCGCACCCGACATGATGGGTGTTTTTCAATCCATACTTTTTGAATCCATACTGGGGGCGCAGTCCGATTCGAGCCCGCCGGTCGTGGCGAAGGCGGCGCGCGGGAGCGCAGCGGCCTTTCTCCGCGCCGCGCTCCTCCTCGGCCTCGTCGCGGCAGGCCCCGCGGACTCGGCCGGTCCGGCGCACGACGGCGGTCCCGATGCCCGACCGATCGCCGTCACCGCGGTGGCCCGCCTCGAGCGGCCGCTCGAGCGGAGCGCGGCAGGGAGCGATGCCCCGCGTTCCGATGCACCGGACGCGCGGGTCTCGACGAGCCCTGACGTGATCCCCGCAGCGCGCGTCTCGATCCGCCCGACGACGCAGCCCACGAGCGCGGACGATCAGCTGCCGCCGCTCACGCGCGCGGCCACGCGGCAACGGGTCGAATCGATCTCCCCGCTGCCGTGGCTCGCGCGATTCGGTCCGGTCTCGCTCGAACGGCGCGAGTAGCGGCCGCGCAGGCCGGGGCAGGCGTGTAGACTCCGCGCGCCATGGCAGCTCGGCCCACCCTCCTGACCCTCGTCCGACACGGCCAGACCTCCGCCAACCTCGACGGCGTCTGGCACGGCTCGACCAATACGCCGCTGACCGACCACGGCCATCGCCAGGCCGCCGCGACCGCCGCCTTCTTCGCCGCCCATCCCGAGCCGATCGGGCGCGTCTACGCGAGTCCCCTCGACCGGGCCCACCACACCGCCCGCCCGATCGCCGCCCATTTCGGCCTCGAGCCCGTGCTCGACCCGGCCCTCGTCGAGTTCGACCTCGGCGCATGGGAGGGCACCTCCTTCCATACGCTCTTCGAAGAGCGCCGCCTCTTCCACCACATGAAGCAGGATCCCCATTACGCCCCGCATGGCGGCGAGTCCCCGAGCCAGGTCGCCCATCGCCTCTCGGGCGCGCTGCGCGCGATCGCGGAGCGCCATCGCGGCGAGCGGATCGTCGTCGTGACCCACGGCGGCGCGCTCTCGATCGCGCTCGGCCTGCTGCTCGACGACGACTACAGCAGCTGGAATCGCATGATGAAGAACTGCGCGATCAGCGAGCTCGTCCTCGAGCCGAGGCCGGAGCTGATCCGGTTCAACTACGTCGACCACCTGCCCGCGGATCCGAACGAGCGGCCGGGGCGTTCGTCCGGATGAAAGGAACGAGCAAACGATGCGGATCGCGGTGATCGGGGCCGGGGTGATGGGGAGCGGGATGGCGCAGGTCCTCGCGCAGGCGGGACACGCCGTCCACTGTACGGACGTCGCCGCGGACGTGATCGAGAAGGCCCGCGCGCGCGTCACGACCGGCCGCTACGGCTTCGAACGCGCGGTCGAGCGCGGCAAGCTGACGCGTGCCGACGCCGACGCCGCCCTCGCGCGGCTCCAGTTCTCGACCGGATTCGAAGCAGCCGTCGGCGGCGCAGAGCTCGTGCTCGAGGCCGTCCCCGAGAAGCTCGACCTCAAGATCCGCGTCTTTCGCGACCTCGACCGCATCGCGCCGGAGGGCTGCATCCTCGCGTCGAACAGCTCAGGCTTTCCGCTCGCTGCGCTCGCCTCGGCGACGAATCGCCCGGCGCAGGTCATCGTCTGGCATTGGGCCTCGCCGCCCGCCGTCATGAAGTTCGCGGAGATCGTCGTCCGCGAAGACACGCGCCCCGACGTGATCGAGACGGTGAAGCAGCTCGCTCTCGACTGTGGCAAGCGGCCGGTCGTCGTCAAAGACAATCCGATGGCCTGGGGCTATGTCGCGAACCGGATCTATGCCGCCATGCTGATGGAGGCGAGTCGTGTCGTCTCCGAAGGCACGGCGACCCACGCGGAGGTCAACCAGCTGATGGTCGACTGCTTCGGCTGGCCGGTCGGCCCGTTCGCGATGGTCGAGGGGGCCCAGAAGGGCTTCAGCGAAGGCGGCCAGTGAGCGGAAGCGTCGGTCGAACGAACATCCGGTCGGGGGAAACGGAATGACGAGGGGCGATTCAGCGCGCGCCGGCACGAAGCGTTTCAGCGCCGCGCTGCTCTTCCTCGCCGCACTGCTCTGCTTCGTCGCCGTCGCCGGCGCCGCGAGCGCCCAGGTCCTGTTCACGGACGACGCCGCCAAGAGCGCCGGCTGGCAGGGCCGCCTCGAGACCCGCTTCCTCAACGAGTTCGATACGAAGACCGATGGCGGCGACGAGTTCAACGCCTGGCGGGTCTCGCTCGAGGGCGGCGGCGAGGCGGCCATCCACGAGTCGTTCCGCGTCGGCCTGCGCGCCGCCTATCAACACGCGAGCTACGAATTCCACCTCGACAACTCACCGAACCTGCCCCCCGCCTACGGCGGTCCGGAGCTGCCGCGCGAGCCGTGGGGCGGCGTCAATACCATCGACGTCGCGCCGACCGCCTCGGCGCTGATCGGCGCCGGGATCTCGCTCGAGGCCGCGGTCCCGATCCGCTATTCCGGCGAGACGGGCGCCCGCCGCAACGGGCTCGCGGCCGGGATCACGGGCCTCGTGCGCTGGCAGGCGCTCGATACGCTCGCCCTCGGCGCCGGCGTCGGCATCACGAGCCAGCTCGAGGGCCCGGCGCAGGTCTTCCCCGTCCTCGCGCTCGACTGGGAGATCACGCCGAGCCTCGACCTCCGGACGCAGGGCAGCTTCGTGCAGGGCGGGCAGGTCGTGCTGCTCTGGGGCCCGGCCGAGGCCGTGCGGCTCACCGTCTCGGCCGGCTACGAGCGCAACCGCTTCCGCCTCGACGACAACGGCGCTGCGCAGGACCGGAACGGGATCGGCGAGATCTCGTCGGTCCCGGTCGAGGTCGGCGCGCGCATCCAGCTCTCCGAGCGCGCCTTCCTCGATTTCCGCGGCGGTTTCGGATTCGCCGGCCGGATGCGGGTCGAGAACGCGAACGGGAATCAGCTCTTCGACCAGGACTACGACGCCGTACCCCGTCTCGGACTCGCGCTCTCGTTCCCGCTCGGCGGCGGCCGCGGCAACGCGGGCGGCGCGCCGCCCGCGCCCTCGCCCAGCGTGATCGATCCCGACGCCCCGCCGGCGCTGTACTAGCAGCCAGACCCCGATCGAGCCGAGGCCCGCGCCGCGTCAGGCCGTGCGGGCGCGCTTCGGGAAGTTCGGCATCACGACGCCCGCGAGCTCCTCGAGGCAGCGTACGACCTGGCGGCTGTAGCCGAACTCGTTGTCATACCAGACGTACAGCACGATGTGGCTGCCCTGCGCGAGCGTCGCCTGGGCGTCGACGATCCCCGCATAGCGATTGCCGACGAAATCCGTCGAGGCCGCCTCGGTCGAGTTCACGAAGT
>CAZFKD010000293.1:0-1854 GCA_964519695.1 uncultured Spirochaetaceae bacterium | reverse complement strand
ATCGCCCTCGAGCGACGCCTTGAGCAGGTACTCGTTCAGCTCTTCTTTCGTCGTCTCGCGCTCGAGGTAGAGGCTCATGACCGCGAGCGAGACGTTCGGCGTCGGGACGCGGATCGCGTTGCCGGTCAGCTTGCCCTTCAGCTCGGGCAGGCATTTCGCGACGGCGCTCGCGGCGCCGGTCTCGGTCACGACCATGTTGAGCGGTGCGGCGCGGCCACGGCGCGCCTTCTTGTGGTAGTTGTCGATCAGATTCTGGTCGTTGGTGAACGAGTGGATCGACTCGACGTGGCCGGCCTGGATGCCGTATTCGTCGTTCACGACCTTCAGGACCGGCGCGATCGCGTTCGTCGTACACGACGCCGCCGACAGCACCGCGCCCGCCTCGCGCATCCCGTGGTGGTTCACGCCGTAGACGATGTTCGGAACGTCGCCCTTGCCCGGCGCGGTCAGGATGACCTTCGCCGCGCCCGGGACTTCGACGTGCTTCTGAAGCTCCTCGCGCTTGCGCCAGCTGCCGGTGTTGTCGACGACGATCGCGTCGTGGATGCCGTACTGGGTGTAGTCGACTTCCTTCGGGCCGTTCGCGTAGATCATGTGGACGAGATTGCCGTTGATGATGAGGGCGTTCTCTTCCTCGTCGACGAGGACCTCGCCGGAGAACGGACCGTGGATCGAGTCGCGGCGCAGGAGATCGGCGCGCTTCTGGAGGTCGCCCGGACCGCCGGGCCGGACGACGATCGCGCGCAGGCGCAGGTTGTCGCCGCCGCCGGTCTTGCCCGCGAGGATGCGGGCGACGAGCCGACCGATGCGACCGAAGCCGTAGAGCACGACGTCCTGGGGGCTCGGCCGGATCGAGGCCTTGCCGGTCGCGATGCCGGCGAGCTCGTCGCGCACGAAGTCCGAGACCGAGACCGAGCGCGAGCGGCCGCGCCAATGGGTGACGAGGTTGCCGACGTCGATGCGCGCCGGGCCGAGATCGAGCACCGCCATCTCGGCGAGGATCGGATAGACCTCGGTGATGTGGATCTGGTCGTCGACGTTGACCCGGGCGATCCGGTGAAGCTCCTGGATCTCGAGCGGCGATTTGTTGACCAGCGAGTTGCCGAACAGGGTCACGATGACGCCGTGCTCGCGGTAGAGCTCGCCGATGATCGGCACCATGGCCTCGGCGTAGCGCTGCTGCTGGGTCCAGGCCTGGAGCGTCCGCTGGGATTTTTCGCTCGTGTTGCTCGTCAAAGAGTGCACTCCTCGGGATCCCCGTTTCAAGTTCGCTTAGAGTCCGCGCCGGGCGGCGCCGGTGGGTCGCGGCCGGGCGGAAGAACGTGACGAGTTTTAGCAAAACCGAGCGGGAGCACCGAAGGCCGAGCCTCGCGGTCCTCTTCTCCGTCATCGTCGTCGACCTGATCGGCTTCGGCATCGTGGTCCCGATCCTGCCCTTCTGGGCCGAGCGCTTCGGGGCCGATGGCATGACCCTGGGGATCCTGCTGGCGAGCCATGCCGCGATGCAGCTGCTCGGCGCCCCGCTCTGGGGCCGCCTGTCCGATCGCATCGGCCGCCGGCCGGTCATGTTGATCACGATCGCCGGGACGGCGCTCGCCCTGCTCCTGCTGGGATTTGCACAGTCGCTGCTCCAGCTCTTCCTGGCCCGCCTGCTCTCGGGCCTGTTCGCGGCGAACATCTCGGTGGCCACCGCCTACCTGACGGACGTGACCGAGGAGGCGGACCGCACGAAATGGATGGGCATGATCGGCGCGAGCTTCGCCGTCGGCTTCACCCTCGGCCCGCCCCTCGGCGGCCTGCTCGCGCGCGTCTCCGACAGCGCCCCCATGACCTTCGCCGCGGGCCTCGCCGGCC
>CAZFKD010000292.1:461-5926 GCA_964519695.1 uncultured Spirochaetaceae bacterium | reverse complement strand
CAGCCCCATCAGGCCCCGCGCATCGAGCCATTTGCGGACGTCGAGAAAGAGGAAGGTCCCGCCCTCGGGCTCCGGAAGCCCGAGTCGGGCCGCGACCTCTCGGCCGACGGCGCGATCGGCTTCGCGGTTGGCCGCGAGCCAGTCGGCGCCGTGCGCGAGCGCCGCGAGGGCGGTGTGCTGGCCGATCACGGGGGCGTGGTAGTAGACGTGGGTCGCGATCTTGCGGGCGTTCGCGACGATCGGCTCGGGGCCGGCGAGGTAGCCGACGCGCTGGCCGGCCATCGCATAGCTCTTCGAGACCGAGTAGACCGAGACCGTCCGCTCCGGCGCGAAGCGGCCGATCGAGACGTGCTCGCCGGCGTAGGCGTATTCCTCGTAGACCTCGTCCGCGAAGATCCAGAGGTCGTGGCGGCGGGCGAGCGCGGCGAGGGCCTCGAGCCAGTCGCCCGGGATCATGCGGCCCGTCGGGTTCGAAGGCGTCGAGACGTAGAGCACGCGGCTGCGAGCCGTGATGCGGGCCGCGACGGCGGCGACGGCCTCCTCGCGGGTCGAGACGCGATCGAAGAACGGCACCTCCACCGGCCGCGCGCGGAAGCTCTGCGCGATGCCGCGGATCAGCGGCCAGAAGGGCGCGAGGATCAGGATCTCGTCGTCGGGGGCGAGCGCGGCGCCGGCGAGGGCGGCGAGGCCGCCGGTGGCCCCGGCCGTGATCAGGAGCTCGCCGGGCTCGTGGGCGAGGCCGTTGCGGCGGCGGAGTTTTTCGCGCACCGCCTCGAGCAGCGCGGGCAGACCGCGGGTATCGCAGTAGGCGTGCAGGCGCGGGCTCTTCGCGGTCTCGACGTCCTCGCTGCGGGCGCCGACGAAAGGATCGCGCCAGGTATCGCCGACATGCAGCGGGAAGAGCGGGCCGGGATGATCCTGGATCCGATCGGCGAAGGGCGAGTAGATCGCACCGGGCATCGCGAGGGTCGCGGCGGCGAGCTGCGGCGGCGCAGATTCGCCCATCGAGGCCCGGTCCGGCGCGGTTCGTTCCCGCGCGGATCGATCCAGCGCGGTTCGTCCCCGCGCGCCCTCGCCCTTCACGAACCGGCCCGGCGCGCCCGGATCAGCGCGCCGTAACCCTCCCGGAAGGTGGGAAATCGGAACGCATAGCCGCTCTCGCGGGCGCGGCGATTGCTGCAGCGCTTGCTCCCGACGCCCGGGCGCCGGCCACTGGCGCCGCCCGATTCCTCGAGCGGCGGCTCGGGCAGGCCGAGCTCCTTGGCGAGGAAGGTGTAGAGACGGGATTCCTCGGCGGGCTCGGAGTCGACGCCGAGGTAGAGCGCGGCCGGCGCCGGATGGAAGAGCAGATGCCGGATGAGACCGGCGGCGTCGTCGCGGTGGATCCGGTTCGAGAAATGCTCTTCCGGGCGGATCCGGAGCTCGCCGGCGAGGGCGCGCGCGATCAGGCTCTCGCGTTCGGGACCGTAGATCCCGCCGAGTCGCACGACGACGTTCGACAGGCCCGAGGCCGCGAGCAGCCGCTCGGAGGCGAGCATCGTCGCGCCGCGAAACTGGGTCGGATGGGTCGGGGAGTCCTCGTCGATATGCTCCCCCCGCCGCTGGCCATAGACCGAGGTCGACGAGGTCATGACGATCCGCTTCGGCCGCTGGCCCTCGTCCGCGAGCCATTCGAGCAAGCCGGCGAGCCCGTCGAGGTAGGCCCGGCGGTAGGCCTGCTCCGTCGATTCGTCCGCCCCGACCGCGAAGACCGCATACTCGACCCGCTGGGGCGCGGGCCCGAGGGAGCGCGGATCCGCGAGGTCCCCGCGAATCGCCCGGACCCCCTTCGCCAGCTTCGACGGGTCGCGCCGGATGCCGAAGACCTCGTGGCCCTCCGCGAGCAGCATGCGCGCGAGCGTGTTGCCGACGTAGCCACAGCCTGCGATCACGACCTGCGCCATGCGGGCAGGATGCCGCAGGTGGCTATGCTCGTGCCATGCACCGGCCTCGAATCGGGATCCCGCTCTCGCTCGACGATCGAGGTCGTTGGCGTCCCGGACGCGCGTACCACTACATCGACCGCAGCTACGCCGACGCCGTCGATCGGGCGGGCGGTGCACCGATCCACCTGCCGGTCCAGTCCGACTTCGAGGGCCTCGTCGCCTCGATCGACGGCCTGCTGCTGCCCGGCGGCGACGATCTCCCGCCGCAGTCGCCGCTGCCGCCCGAGGCCCTCGCCCGGCTCGATCTCGTCCCCGCCGAGCAGCTGGCCTTCGACCGGATGCTATTCGAGACCGCCCGCGCTCGTGGCCTGCCGATCCTCGGCATCTGTTACGGCATGCAGCTGATGGCGATCGCGACCGGCGGCCGCCTCGACGCCCATCTGCCGACCGAGCGCCCCGACGCCGCGCCCCACAAGCTCGCGCCGGGCGACCTCCATGCCATCTCGATCGCGCCCGGCAGCCGGCTCGCCTCGATCGCCGGCGGGGATGCGATGCAGGTCAACAGCCTCCACCACCAGGGCGTGCGCAGCCCGGGCCGGGGGCAGCAGATCGTGGCCCGGAGCGCGGACGGCATCGTCGAGGCGATCGAAGGCGCACCGGCCGGCGACCCGGGCGGCTCGCCCGCCTTCCTGCTCGGCGTGCAGTGGCATCCCGAGAAGCAGGGCGACGCGTTCGCCGAACGCCTGTTCCGGGCCTTCGTCGACGCCGCGCGAAAGGTCGGCCCCCGATGATCCTCCGACTGCTCGGCTCGCTGCTCTTCTGGGGTTTCATCGCGCTCTCGTCGTTCGCGCTGTTCCCCGTCGCCGTCCTGCTCTGGGCCTTCACGGCGCCCTTCGACCCGCGCCGCGCCGTGCTCCATCGCTTCACCTCGTTCTGGGCCTCCCTCTATACCTGGCTGAATCCCGCCTGGCCCGTGCGCGTGATCGGACGCGAGCGGCTCTACGAAGCAGGGCCCGCGGTGATCGTCGCGAACCATCTCTCGCTGCTCGACATCCTCGTGCTCTTCCGGCTGCAGAGCCATTTCAAATGGGTGTCGAAGATCGAGAACTTCCGCGTGCCGCTGATCGGCTGGAACATGTCGCTCTGCGACTACATCCCGCTGCGACGCGGCGACAAGCAGAGCACGCGGGCGATGTTCCGCCATTGCGATCACGCGCTCACCGGCGGCAGCTCGATCCTGATGTTTCCGGAGGGCACGCGTTCGGCGACGGGCCGGCTGCGGGCGTTCGGGAGCGGGGCCTTCCGGATCGCGACGCAGAATCGGGTGCCCCTGCAGCCGATCGTGATCCGCGGAACGGCCGAGGCGCTCCCGAAGCGGGGCTTCGTGCTCCAGGGCCAGCATTCGATCTCGATCGAGATCCTCGACCCGATCCCCGCGGAGGCGTTCGCGGACCGCGATCCCGAGGAGACGACGCGGTGGGTGCGCGAGATCTTCCTGAAGCACCTGACGGCCGAGGGTGATGACTAACAGCCTGGCCCGAGATGGCCCCCGACCCGCTCTCAGCCTGCTCCGGCCTCTCCCGCCACCGCACGCGCGAGCACGCGCCGCAGCAGCTTGCCCGACGCGTTGCGCGGCAAGGCCTCGAGCGCGCGAAACGCGACCGGGACCTTGTAGCCCGCGAGTCGCGTCCGGCACCAGGCGGCGAGCGCGGCCTCGTCCCGCGCAGCCCCCGCGCGCCAGACGACGAACGCGAGCGGCCGCGCGCCGAAGCGCGCATCCGAAACGCCGACGACCCCCGCCTCGACGAGATCGGGATGCTCGCCCAGCACCGATTCGACCTCGGCCGGGTAGACGTTTTCGCCGCCCGAGAGGATCAGGTCCGAGCGCCGGTCGAGGACGTAGAGCGCGCCGGCTTCATCGAGTCGGCCGACGTCCCCCGTCGCGAGCCAGCCGCCGCGGAGCGCGCGCGCCGTCGCCTCGGGATCGCCGAGATAGCCGCGCATGACGATCGCTCCGCGCAGCTGGATCTCGCCCTCGACGCCCGGCGCGACCGCTCGATCGCCGGCATCGACGATCCGCAGAGCGATGCCCGGCAGCGGAACGAGGCCGCCCTGCCTTCGCGGCGGAAGGGTCGCGACCTGCGAGGCGGCCTCCGTCAGCCCGTAGGTCGGCGCGATCGGATAGCCGAGGTCCCGCGCGCGGCGGAGCAGCGCATCCGGCGCAGGCCCGCCGCCGACCAGCACGAGCCGCAGGCAAGCCGGAGCCCGCCGATCACCGCGGGCATCGAGCAGCGCGGCGAGGGTCGTCGCGACGAGACTGACATGACTGATCGAGCGGTCATCGAGCAGCGCCGCGATCCGCTCCGCCTCGAAGCGCGGCTCGAGCACGACGCTCGCCCCCGCCCGCGCCGCGCGCACGAGGATCGAGAGCCCGGCGATGTGGAAGAGCGGCATGCAGAGGAGCCAGCGATCGCGGGCCTCGCTGCCGAGCAGGCGCGCCGACGCGTCCGCGCTCGCGATCAGGCTGTCGCAGCCGAGGACGGCTGCCTTCGAGCGGCCGCTCGTGCCCGAGGTCGACAGGACGAGGGCGGCATCGTCCCGGCGGAGCGCTTCGCGCTGCGCATCCGCACCGGCCTCGAGGTCGGCGCCCGCGAAGGCCGGCGATTCGCCGACTCGGTTCAGTGTCGGTCCGGGATCCGAGCCCGCCCCCGCGAAGACGACGAGTCCACGGCCCGCCGCCGCGGCGACCCGCTGCGCGAGCGCCCGATCGACCGCGTCGGAGACGAAGAGCGCCGAAGCCCCCGTCTCGACCAGCGCGCGCACGATCTCGGGCTCCGCAAGCCGGGCGTTGATGGGCAGCAGCACGATCCTGCGCTCGAGCAGCGCATGGAACAGCACGACGCCCGCCGGCGAAGGCGGCGCGAGCACGGCGACGAGATCCCCCGCGCGAAGGCCGAGGCCGGCGAGCCGGTCGGCGGTCGCCCGGACGGCCCGGACGAGCTCGCCCCAGGCGAAGGCGCGATCGCCGAACACGAGCGCCTTGCGATCGGCCGGATGCCCGGCGAGCGCCGCGATCCAGCCGCGCCCGTCCTCGGGCTGCGCGCCGTGCTGCGGGGGCGCGCTCCCCGCCGCCTCGAATCGCTCGGCCTCGCCATAGAGCTCGCCCTCGAGCGCCCAGCACGGGCCGAGCGACGTGCCGAGCCCCGGCCCCGCTGCCGGCGCGAGGAACGCCGGCGATCCGGCCGGCGCCGGCTCGAAATCCCGCGCGAGCAGGCCGGCCGTTCCCAGGCCGTGGACCTCGTCGGTGCCCTGCTGCGCGAGCCCCGCCGCGAGGGCGAGCGCCAGACCGCGCCCGACGCTCCCCTCGATGAGATTCGAATGGATCAGCCGGATCGACGCGGCCTGCGCCCGCGCGGCGAGCGCGAGCGAACGATCGACACCGATCAGGGACGGCTTGACGACGAAGATCCCCGCCGCGCGCCGCCCGAGGCACGCCTCCAGACCGTCGCCGAGCAGCGCCTCGTCGGCGGCGATCGCGAT
>CAZFKD010000292.1:0-451 GCA_964519695.1 uncultured Spirochaetaceae bacterium | reverse complement strand
GAGCGCGTCGAGATCGGCGCGCGCGACCGGCTGCTCGACCAGCTCGACGTCGAAGCGCGCGAGCTGCGCGAGGGCCGCTTCGGCCTCGTCGAATCGCCACGCCTCGTTCGCATCGAGCCGGATCCGGCCCGCTTCGCCGATCGCCGCGCGCAGCGCAGCCACGCGCTCGAGATCGGCGCCGAGCGCCTGCCGCGAAGGCGAGACCGCGAGCTTCAGCTTGAACGTCTCGAAGCCCGCGGCGCGCGCGCGCATCGCCGCGGCATGGACCGCTTCGGGCGACGCCCCGGAGACGAGCGCCTGGACCCGGATCCGCGCCGCCGGCTCCCCGGGCAATCCGCGCCGAAAGCGGAACCACGCCGCGAGCGAGCGTCCCGCGCGCTGGGCGGCGAGATCGGCGAGGGCCGCCTCGATGGCCGCGCGCGCGCACGGCGCGCCGACCGGCGCGACCGCC
>CAZFKD010000291.1:5706-5926 GCA_964519695.1 uncultured Spirochaetaceae bacterium | reverse complement strand
CGGGGCTCGAGCTCGTCGAGGCCGATCTCGCGGCCGAGCCGGCGGGACCAGGCCGCGAGCTCCGCAGCGAGACAGGCCGCCACGACGATCCCCTGATGGGCGACGCCTTCCTCTTCGTCGAGCGCGATCGGGGAAGCCTCCTCGACGACATGCCCGTCCGCCTCGAAGCGGCGCGCGACGGCGCGCGTGATGGCGTCGACGAGCGGATCCGCCGGATCGC
>CAZFKD010000291.1:0-5696 GCA_964519695.1 uncultured Spirochaetaceae bacterium | reverse complement strand
AGGCCCCGCGTGTCTGCAATCCGATGCGCAGTCGCGGCAGCGGGCGTTCGAGCTCCGGCCCGATCGCCGCGCCGGGCGGCGCCTGCCACGGATCGCCCGGATCCGGTCCCGCGACGGCGTCGAAGATCGCCGCGAGATCGCGCACGCTGCCCGCGAGAAAGCCATCGGTCGAGAGCCCGGCCCAGTGCTCGCCGAACTCGGGTCCGGTCGCGAGGCGCCCGCGGGTCGGCTTGAGGCCCAATACGCCGCATAACGCCGCCGGAACGCGCACCGAGCCGCCGCCATCCGAGCCATGCGCGATCGGCACCATGCCCGACGCGACCGCCGCCCCCGAGCCCCCGCTCGAGCCGCCGGCGCTGAAATCCAGATGCCAGGGATTGCGCGTCGCGCCGTAGGCGAGGGGCTCCGTCGTCGGGTAGGTACAGAGCTCGGGCACGTTCGTGCGGCCGAGAATGATGCAGCCTGCGTCGATCATCCGCCGGGTCAGGAACGAGGTCGTGCGCGCGAGATGGCCCGCGGTCTTCGCCGCCTGCAGGCCGTCGTGCCAGGGCTCTCCGGCCTGGGTGATCGACGCGTCCTTCAAGACGATCGGCACGCCCGCCAACGGACCGGCCCGCAGCATCCTCGCCTCGTCGATCGCCTTCTCGAAGCGGCGATGGATGATGGAGTTCAGCGCCGGATCGTGCGCCTCGATCACGCCGATCGCGTCGCGCACGATCTCCTCGGCCGAACGCTCGCCGCAGCGCACCTGCCGAGCCCGCTCGACGCCGTCGATCATCGTTCGACGCTCCCCGTTGCTGCCGCTCCTCAGTTCGCGCCCCACGCCCCGAGCGGCAGCCCCGGCGTCGGCAGGCCCTCGATCGCACAGACCCGCCCCGGCGTGAGCTCGGTCGTGAAGAGCGTGCGGCGATCCGCGCCGCCGAAGCAGCAATTCGTCGGGAGCGCCGTCGCGCCGAGCTCGACGACGCCCTCCTGCTTGCCGCTGCGATCGAAGATGCGGATGCAATGGTCCATCGGCGCGGCGCAGTAGAGGCGGCCGTCGAGGTCGAAAGCGAAGCCGTCGCCGGGCGATTCGCCGGGCAGCTGCTCGATGAACCAGTCGCGCTCGCCCGTTGCGGGATCGATCCAGAGCAGGCCGCGACCCTCGACGATCAGGAGACGGCCCTCGGGCGAGAGGGCGACGCCGTTGCAGTACTCGAAGCCGCGCGCGATCTCGCGCAGGCCCGTCGTCGCGTGATAGGCCCAGAAGCGGCCTTCTTTCTTGCCCTGGTGCTGGGTGCCGCCGTGGGGCGGCGGATCGCTGAAGTAGATCGTTCCGTCGGGTCCGACGGCGAGATCGTTCGGGGCCTGCAAGCCCTGCGAGGCCAGGGTCGTGATGCGGCCGTCCTGCGTGATGCGCTGCAGACAGGGCGGGCCGGGCCGATAGGGGATCTTCGCGGGATCGAGGCCGAGATGGACGGCGAAGACCGTGAAGTCGATGCCGCCGTTGTTGGTCACGACGAAGCCGCCGTCCTGCGCGAGATGGGCGCTGTTGGCGCCGCCGGCGACCGAGGCGATCTCGGAGAAGCGGCCCGTCTTCGGATCGATCCGCAGCAGCCGGCCGGGGGAGATCGTGGTGACGACGAGGGATCCATCCGGGCACCAGACCGGGCCTTCGCCGAGGGGCACTTCCGCGGAGACGACTTCGTATTTCATGTTCGGCAGCATGGCAGACGGGGCACGGGCCGGCCAGACGCGACTCTGGCATGCTCGGGCCACGCGCGGAGGGCTGTTTGTCGATCTGGATCGCTGACGCCGAACGATCGGAAGGGATCTATGCGGGCTGGTGGGTGCTCGCGGCGACCTTCGTCTGTGCGATGCTCGTGATCGGCTCGACGAACTACGCCTTCCAGCTCTTCGTCGTGCCGGTCGAGCAGGCGTTCGGCCTCTCGCGGGCCGCCGTGAATCAGGGGATGAGCCTCTTTCTCGTCGGCGGCGCCTTCTGGGCGCCGATCGCCGGCCGCGCGCTCGACCGTTTCCCGGCGCCGGCCGTGATGGCGACGGGCGGCCTGCTGATCGCCTTCGGCATGACGGCGATCGCAGCGACTTCCTCGCTCGCGCTGATGGCCGCGGCGATCGCCGGCCCGATGGCGCTCGGTGCCATGTTCGCCGGCGGTCTCGCGAATACGACCGTCGTCTCGCGCTGGTTCCGGCGGCGGCGCGGCCGCGCCCTCGGCATCGCGACGGTCTCGTCCGGCGCGGGCGGCTTCGTCATGGTGCAGGTCATCGCCGCGCTGATCGCGCGCTTCGGCTGGCGCGGGGCGCTCGTCTGGACCGGCGGGCTCATCGCGGCGACGATCGGTCTGCTCGCCCTCTTCCTGATCCGATCGCGGCCCGACGAGGCGAACCTCGAACTCGCGGGGGAAAACGACGCCGACGGCCCCGGATCCGGGCTCGACGCGCAAGCGGGCCTCGAGGGCAGCGCCGATTCGAGCACCCGCGAAGGCCCGGGCGGGAGCGCGAGCGCGGCGTCCGAACGGACGTGGTCGCTGATCGAGACGCTCGGCGAGCGCAACTTCTGGTGCATCGCCCTCGGCACGGGCCTGCTGATGGCGAGCGACGGAGCCGTGCTCGTCTCGAAGTTCCCCTATCTGCTGGAGCTCGGCATCGAAGCCCAGGCGGCCTCCTTCCTCATCGGCTGCATGACGGCCTCGTCCGTCGCCGGAAAGATCGGGATCGGGCTCGCGGCCGATCGCGTCGATCTGCGGCGGCTCTTCGCAATCGTCGCCGTCTGCCATGTCCTGCTGCTCGCCATCTTGATCGCCAAGCCGGGCTATGGCGTACTGCTCGTCTCTCTGTCTCTTTTCGGTGTCGGTGTCGGCGGGGTCTACCCGCTGCTCGCGACGCTGACGGCCGCGGCCTTCGGCTCGGCTTCCTTCGGCGCGGTCGCGGGGACGATGCAGCTCGTGCTCCTCCCGATCTCGATCGGACTCGTCACCTTCATCGGCGCGAGCCACGACCGCACCGGCGACTACACCCTCGCCTTCCAGGTCTTCCTCGCCCTCGTCCTCGTCGCGAGCGCGCTCATCGCCCTCGTCCGCCTCCCGCAGCGGCCCGCCGCCGGGCCGCCCCGACGCCCCCTGCTCCCCCTTCCGCCCGAGGTCCCCCGATGACGACGCCCGATGCCCTCGTGCATGCCCTGACGCAGCCCCCCTTTCCCGACGACCCCTACCCGCTCTTCGCGGAGCTCCGCGAGCGGGCCCCGATCTTCCGACCCGACGACGGCTTCTGGTATGCGACCTCCCATGCGGCCGCCGAGGCCGTCTTCCGCGATCCCGCCCTCGGCCAGGGCCGCGGCCGCGAGTCCCGCATCCGCAGCGATCCGCGTTATGCCGACAGCGCCGCCCTCCAGACCCTCGGCCACATGCTCCCCTTCATGGACCCGCCCGACCATACGCGCCTGCGCCAGCTGATCGCCCGCGCGTTCACGCCCCGCGCCGTCGAGCGCATGCGCGGCTTCCTCGAGCGCCGCGTCGATGCGCTCCTCGACGATCTCGCCGCGAAGGGCCGCGGCGAGCTGATGGCCGACCTCGCGAACCACGTCCCCGTCGCCGTCATCTGCGAGATGCTCGGTGCGCCGGGCGATCGCCACGCCGATCTCGTCGCCTGGGCCGATCGGCTCGTCTCCGCCGTCCACTCGACGGTCTCCGACGCCGAGCTCGCCCATGCGGATGAAGGCGCCCGGCGCTTCCGCGACTATGTCGGGGGCTTGATCGAGGCGCGCCGCTCGCGCCCGGAGGACGATCTGCTGACCGCGCTCGTCCAGGCCGAGAGCGAGAACAACGCTCTCGATGCGCAGGAGCTGCTGTCGACGGCGTGCGTGTTCATCGGCGCCGGCATCGAGAACACGAAGCATTTCATCGGGAGCGCCCTGGCGGCGCTCATCCGGCGCAATGCGGAGCGGGAGGTCGAGGCCGGCACGCTCGCCGGGCGCGGAGGCGCGGGCGAGCCGGGAGCGATCGATGCGAAGGCCCTCGCCCGGGCGCTCGAGGAGGTGCTGCGCCTCGAGCCGCCGGTGCAGATCGCGATCCCGCGCGTCGCGCTCGAGCAGACCGAGATCGCCGGCGCGAAGATCGCGAAGGGCGATCGGCTCTGCGCCGTGATGGCGGCGGCGAACCGGGATCCGGCGGCGTTTCCGGATCCGGACGTCTTCAATCCCGACCGCGTCGGGCCACCGAATCTCTCCCTCGCGATGGGAACCCATTTCTGTACGGGCGCGGGGCTCGCGCGGCTCGAGGGCCTGGTCGTCGTCCAGCGATTCCTCGAGCGATTCCCTAACGCGCGGCTCGCCGGCGAAGGCCTGCGCTATCGCGAGGACATCCGCCCGACGCTGCGCGGGCTCGCGGTGCTCGAGGTCGAGCTCGGCGACTGAGAGGCTGTGAAGATATCGTCTCGGTCGCGGCGCTTGCGGCGGCGGGCCATCTGCTGCGTTGCTCCTCCTCGCCGTAGCTCGCTACGACTCGTCGTCGCGCCTTGCATCTGACCCACCGGCGCTGCGCGTCGCTCGGTCGACGATATTTTCACAGCCTCTGAGCGCAGAGATGCGGTCGAGAGCGAACGGGGCGCGCTGCGGGCCTCGCCCGGCGATCTCTCAGGCTCGCGCCGCCACCGCGAAGGCAGCCGGATCGATCCGCGCCGTGCGCCGCTGGAACTCGGCCATCGTGAAAGGCCATTGCGTCACGATGCGCCCCGACGGCGAGCGGTAGTAGCCGTTGCAGCCCGATTGCCAGACGCCGATCGCCGCGATCCCGCGCTGGATCTCGTCGTTGTAGGCGGCCATCGCCTCGGGACGGACGTCGGTCCAGGCGAGGCCCTCGCGCTCGAGTCGCTGGACATGGCCGAGCACGTGCTCGACCTGGGATTCGATCATCGCGAGGATCGAGCCGTTGTTGGTGTTCGGGCCGTAGAGCATGAAGAGCTTCGGGAAGCCGCTCGTCGTGATCCCGAGATAGGCCTGTGCCCCGTCCTGCCAGGCCGCCTCGATCGAGCGGCCCCCCCGGCCGAAGACTTCGATCGCCGAGAGGAAACGCGTCGCGTCGAAGCCGGTCGCGAGGATCACGGTGTCGACCTCGCGGGCGCGGCTGTCCGCGGTCACGACGGCGTGCGCGTCGAGCCGCGCGATCGGCTCGGTCACGAGCTCGAGGTTCCGCTCGTTGAAGGCCGGGTAGTAGTCGTTCGAGAGCAGGCCGCGCTTGCAGCCGTATTCATGGGTCGGCCGGAGCTTCTCGCGCAGGACGGGATCCTTCACCTGCTCGAGGTTCCGGATCGCCGCCTGGCGCGCCGACTCGATCTGCTTCGCGTTCGCGAAGGTGATGAACTCGTCGAGGAAGGCCTGGACGGAGGCCCGGCGCGCGGCGACGGCTTCCGGGCTGCGACGGAAATGTGCGAGCTGCTCGGCGGTATAGGGCACGTCCTCCTTGGGCAGGATCCAGTTCGCCGTGCGCTGAAAGAGATGGACCTGGCGCGCGACCTTGCGGATCTCGGGGGCGAGCTGGACGGCGCTCGCGGCGCTGCCGATGACGGCGACGCGCTCGCCGGCGAGGTCGTGATCGCGGGGCCATTCGGCGGAGTGGAAGAGCGTCCCCGCGAAGCGCTCGAGCCCATCGATTGCCGGGTACGCGAGCGCGTTGAACATGCCGATCGCGCTGACGACGACT
>CAZFKD010000290.1:3137-5933 GCA_964519695.1 uncultured Spirochaetaceae bacterium | reverse complement strand
AGTCTCGAGAACCTCCGGGATCTGCCGGGCGCGGACCGCTTCACGTTCGTGAAGGGCGACATCGCGTCCGCCGCGGACGTCCGGCACGTCTTCGAGACCCATGGACCGACCCACGTCCTCAATTTCGCGGCCGAGTCCCACGTCGACCGCTCGATCGACGGGCCGCGCGCCTTCATCGACACGAACATCGTCGGCACCTTCGAGCTGCTCGACGCCGCTCGCGCCCACGTCGCCCGCCTGCCCGAGGCTGCTCGCCATGCGTTCCGCTTCCTGCACGTGTCGACCGACGAGGTCTACGGCTCCCTCGGTCCGGAGGGCTATTTCACCGAAGCGACGCCCTACTCCCCGAACTCGCCCTACTCCGCCTCGAAGGCCGGCGCCGACCTGCTCGTCCAGGCCTACAACCGGACCTACGGCCTGCCGACGATCACGACCAACTGCTCGAACAACTACGGGCCGCGCCAGTATCCGGAGAAGCTGATTCCGCTGATGATCCTGAATGCGCTCGAAGCGAAGCCCCTCCCGATCTACGGCGACGGCGGCAACATTCGCGACTGGATCTACGTCGAAGACCACTGCGAAGGCATCCTGCGCGCTCTGGAAGCCGGCGTTCCCGGCGAGCAATATGCGTTCGGGGCCGACAGCGAGCGGTCGAACCTCCAGGTCGTCGACGCCCTCTGCGCCGCGCTCGAGGCGCTGCGACCGGCCAAGGACAATCCCGCGCTCCGCGCCCGCGGCCTCGACCGCTACGATGCCCTGAAGAGCTTCGTCCAGGATCGGCCCGGTCACGATCGACGTTATGCGATCGACGCGGCGCGTGTGCGGGCCGAGCTCGGCTGGAAGCCGCGTTTCGACTTCGCATCGGCGCTCGCGAAGACCGTCGCCTGGTATCTCGAGAACGAAGGCTGGCGCGAGGCGATCCTCGCCGAGGGCGATGCCCGGGCCCGTCAGGGTCTCGGAAAGGACACGCGATGACGAAGGGAATCCTGCTCGCGGGCGGATCGGGCACACGACTGCTGCCGGCCACTGGAGCGGTCTCGAAGCAGCTGCTCCCGGTCTACGACAAGCCGATGGTCTACTACCCCCTCTCGTCCCTGATGCTCGCCGGAATCCGGGACATCCTATTGATCTCGACGCCGACGGACACGCCGCTCTTCGAGCGGCTGCTCGGCGACGGGAGCCAGTTCGGCGTCCGGATCGAGTACCGCGTCCAGCCGAAGCCCGAAGGGATCGCGCAGGCGTTCCTGATCGCCGCGGACTGGATCGACGGAGACTCGGTCGCGCTCGCCCTCGGCGACAACATCTTCTACGGCCACGGCTTCCCCGACGCCCTGCGTCGCGCTGCGGCCCGGGAGTCGGGGGCGACGGTGATCGCCTATCACGTCCACGATCCGGAGCGCTACGGGGTCGTCGAGTTCGATGCGGCGGGCCGGATCGTCTCGATCGAGGAGAAGCCGAAGAAGCCGCGGTCGAGCTATGCCGTGACCGGCCTCTACTTCTACGACGAGCGGGTCGTCGAGATCGCGGCTGGGCTGAAGCCCTCTGCCCGCGGCGAGCTCGAGATCACCGACGTCAACCTCGCCTATCTCGAGCGCGGCGCGCTGCACGTCGAGCGGCTCGGGCGCGGTGTCGCCTGGCTCGACACCGGAACGCACGAGGCCCTGCTGCAGGCGGCCAACTTCATCCAGGCCGTGCAGGAGCGACAGGGCCTGCGCGTCGCGTGTCCCGAGGAGATCGGCTGGCGCAGCGGCTGGATCGGCCGGGAGGATCTGCTGCGACGGGCGGATGCCCTCGCCAAGAACCCGTACGGCGTCTATCTGCGCCAGGTCGCGGAAGAGCGCTGAAGCAGCCGCGGGCATCTCGGGGAACGCAGGCGCGCCCCGCTTCCCCGGGCGCCGGAGCCCCTGATCTCCTCCCCTGGAAGTCGCCGTTCAGCGATCTCGGAGCGCGCCCTGCCAACGCCATGCGTCGCGCATCGCGTCCTCGATCGTCTGCTCGGCTCGCCAGTCGAGCAGGCGCGCCGACTTCTCGACGTTCGCCCAGATCTGCTCGATGTCGCCGGCTCGCCGCGGTCCGATCCGGGTCGGAACGGGCTGGCCGGTCGCGCGCTCGAAGGCGGCGATCGCCTCGCGGACCGACGTCCCGCGACCGGTGCCGACGTTCAAGACCTCGACCAGCGAAGAGCCGGTCTGACGTTTCATCCACGCGAGGGCCCTTACATGGGCCTCGGCGAGATCGACGACGTGGATGTAGTCGCGGATGCAGGTGCCGTCGGGCGTCGACCAGTCGTCGCCGAAGATCTGGACCGGACCGCGGAGGCCAGCGGCGCTCTGGAGGATGATCGGCGCGAGATTCTGGGGATCGCCGAGGGGCAGCTCTCCGATCCGGGCGCTGGGATGGGCGCCGATGGGATTGAAATAGCGCAGGAGCATCGCGCGCAGAGGGGCTCCCGAGGCGACCACGTCGAAGAGGATCCGCTCGCCCATCTGCTTGGTCGCGCCATAGACCGAGGCGGGCTCGGCGATCGGCGTCGACTCGGTCACCGGCAGCGCTTCGGGCTGGCCGTAGACCGTGCAGGACGAGGAGAAGACGAGCTCCCGGACCTCGAACTCGCGCATCGTCTCGAGGACTGCGATCAGCGAGCCGAGATTGTTCGCGTAGTAGTGGAGCGGCCGGGCCTGGGATTCGCCGACGGCCTTGGAAGCCGCGAAGTGGATCACGCCCGCGATCGGCCCTTCGACCCGAAATACCTCGCGAAGGGCCGTCCGATCCCGGCAGTCGAACGCATGACAGCGG
>CAZFKD010000290.1:0-3127 GCA_964519695.1 uncultured Spirochaetaceae bacterium | reverse complement strand
CCCGCCACAGATCGCGGCGAGCCCGTCGAGCACGCGTCGATCCGAGTTCGAGAAATCGTCGACGAGGATCGGCTCGAGACCGCTCCGAACGAGCTCCACGACGGTATGCGAGCCGATGTAGCCCGCACCGCCCGTCACGAGGATCTTCTGGCTCGGCACACGTTTCCTTCGCCCGGCCGCAAGCCGGCTCAGCCGTTCTGGATCGTCATGCCCCCATCGACCGGCAGGACGACTCCATTGAGGTAGGAGGCCGCCGGCAGGACGAGGGAGAGCGTCGCGTGGGCGACTTCTTCGGGGCAGCCGTAGCGGCGCAGCGGAACCCGGCGGCGCGCGAACTTCTCCCGCGCCTGCGCCGGGATGGCTTCGGTCATGCCCGTCAGGATCGGCCCCGGACAGATGCAGTTGACGGTCACCCCCCGCCGCCCGAGTTCCACCGCCATCGATCGGGTCAGCCCGACGACGCCGTGTTTGGCGACCGTGTAGGGACCGGTTCCGGCGGTGGCCCCGAGCGCCTCGCTCGAAGCGACGTTCACGATCCGGCCCTCCCCGTTTCGGGCGAGCTGGGAAAGACAAGCGCGCGCGAGTCGGACCTGCGCCGTCAGCATCACGTCGAGGGCGCGCTGCCAGACCCGTTCGTACTCCGCATCGGGCTGATCGAGCCCTGCGCCGATCGCGATCCCCGCATTGTTGACGAGGATGTCGATCGATCCGAGCGTCCGGGCGATCTCCGCGACGACGCGCGAAATGGCCGCTGCGTCGCCGACGTCGAGCACGAAGCCTGCGGCCGTTCCCCCGGCGTCGCGGATCTCACCGACGACCCGCTCGATCCGCACCGGATCGAGATCCGTCACGGCGACCTTGGCCCCTTCGTCCGCGAACAGGTGGGCCGTCGCCCGCCCCATGCCGCTCGCAGCGCCGGTGACGAGAGCGACGCGGCCGGCGATCGAACGGGAGAGCTGCGAGAGACGGGGCATCGCGAGCTCGATTCCTCGGGCCATCGCCAGCGCAGAGCACCCGCGACGAAGACGATGATGCCGCCTTCGAGCGAAGGCGGGAGAGCCGGGGGCCGCGAGCAGGCGACTGGTCGGGCCGGCGGGACTTGAACCCGCGACCTCTTGACCCCCAGTCAAGCGCGCTACCAGACTGCGCTACGGCCCGACGAGGCGCGAACGTTTAGCCCAGGCCGGGGGGCCCTGTCGACCGCCCGCGGTGATCAGAAGCCGTCGTCGATCGGGCGCCCGAGCCAGGCATCGGTGCGCGAGGTCGCCGTGAGCGCGCGCGCGAGCGCGGATCGATCGGGCTCCACCAGCGCGAGGACGACCCGGTGGATCCGGCGCGGAACGCCGCCGGAGAGCGCATGGATACGTGCCACCGGAAGCCCGTCGAGTCCGGCGAGGGCCTCGCCACCGAGCCCGACACGCGCGAGGCGCGACCGCAGGTAGGCCTCCGTCTCGACCGCATCGAGAGGATCGCGGAGGAAGAGCTCGAGGGGCTCGAGCGCGTCGAGCGCAGCCAACATGCGGACCGCGCGCGAATCGTCGCCGAGGGCGAGAACGACGCGGATCGGCGATCGCTCGCGGTCGAGCCCCTGCGCGAGGGCTCGCAGGGTCGATGCAGGCATCGAATCGGCATCGTCGATCAAGAGCTGGAGAGGCCGCTCCAGCCCGCCGGCCAGCTTCGCGAGGGAGTGGATGCAGGCCTCATCCCCGGCGAGCCGCGCAGCGGCGGGATCGGGTCGCGCGCCCGCGAGGCCGTTGATCCAGCGGACGAGATCCGGCAGCGGGAGCGCGGCATAGGGCAGATAGAGCGTACGCAGCGAGCGACAGGGGATCGCTTCCGGCGCCGGCCCATTGCTCCGAGCCTCCGCCGCCCGGCGCCGCCTCGACTCGAGCACGCGCAGGAGATGGGTCTTTCCGAGACCCGGTGGCGCGATCAGCGCGGCGAGCGTCGAACCGACGCCATCGGATGCGCCCCAGGCGGCCATCCGATCGAGGATCTTCTCCGTCGCGGCGCGCGGGACATGGGCGTCGGGATCGCACGTCTCGCCGAAGGCGTGGCGAAAGATCTCGGCATTCGTCTGCGCGCTCGCCACGCCGGATCAAAGCCCCTGCTGCAGGACACCCCGGAGCGCCAGGAGCTCGGCCTGCATCTCGTCGAGCGCGGCCCGGATCCCGAGCCAATCGCCGCCGGAGGCGTTCGGCCCGTCGACCCGATCCCGCACCTGCGTGCGGCCCGGCGAATCCGGCGTCGCCGGCTGCGACAGATCCGGAGAGTCGATGCCGACGGTGGCGTGCGCAGCGTCGCCGGCGGTGGGGAACGATTCGCTGGCTTCCTCTTCGGTGCTCCGAGCGAGGGACTCCTCGAGACCGAGCTCCTGGATGCGCTGGCGCGCGCCGGCGATCGTGAATCGCTTCTCCCAGAGGAGCTTCTTCAGAAGCCAGACGAGCTCGATGTCGCGCTTGCGATAGAGGCGCTGCTTCGAGCGCGACTTCGGCGGGGCCATCCAACGGAACTCGGTCTCCCAGTAGCGAAGGACGTGCGCCTTCACGCCCGTCAGCTCGCTCACCTCGCCGATCCGGTAGTAGATCTTCGTCGACTCGGCGAGCGCGCGGCGCGCTTCCGCTTCGCTCGGCGACGGGGGCCTGCGCTGCGAATGCGTCCGCGTTCCCTCCGAACCGGAAGCCGTCGATCCGTCCGAAGCCGACCCCGCCTTCGCGCCTCGCGCCTTCTTCACCGCCCGCCTCCCGATGGATGATTCCCCGGTCGGCAGGATGGCAGATGGGCTCATGGCTCGCATCGGAAAAAGCCGACTACTCTTCGTCGTCTTCGCGGGCCTGTGCGCGCTCCGCTTCGCGGTCGGCCTCGGTCACCTCGGTCTCATTGAGCACGTTCTTCAGCACGAGGCTCGGCTTGAACGTGAGGACGCGGCGCGCGTCGAGCAGGATTTCCTGCCCCGTCTGGGGATTCCGGCCCTTGCGCGCGTTCTTCTCCCGCACGACGAAGTTGCCGAAGCCCGAGATCTTGACCTTCTCCCCTTCCGCGAGGGTGTCCTTGATGATCTCGAAGACCTTCTCGACGAGCTCGGCCGCCTCCTTCTTCGAGAAGCCCACCCGCTCGTAGATCTGTT
>CAZFKD010000289.1:1795-5936 GCA_964519695.1 uncultured Spirochaetaceae bacterium | reverse complement strand
GACCCACCGGCGCTGCGCGTCGCTCGGTCGACGATATCTTCACAGCCTCTGAGCCGGCGCGTTCAGCGCGCGGCCGGCGTCTGCGAGGGATCTTCCGCGCCGTCGGCGGCGTCAGGCGTGGGCGGAGCTGCGGGCGCGTCGGCCTCCGGATCGCCGTCGCCTGCGCGACCGCCGCGTCGATCCGCTCGGTCGCCGATCCACTCGGCGCGCCGATCGAGGCGCTCTTCGATCAGGTTGCCCTTTGCGTCGAGGTGTTCGGCCACGCGATCCCCCTTGGCGTCGAGGCGTTCCGCGCGTTCGGCGGCCTTGTTCTCGATGTGCTCGGCGCGCTGCTCCTGCCCGTGAGCCCGTGCCCGTTCCGCCCGGCGCTCGCCGCGATCCTCGATCTGATCGGCCTTGTTCTCCAGCCGATCGTCGCTGCGCTCGCCGCGCCGGTCGAGGCGGCCGTCGATGCGGTCCCCCTTGCGGTCGAGGCGTCTTTCGCGGGGCGTAGCGGCCGGGTCGTCGCTGGCGGATCCGGCCGCGGCCGGGGTCGCGGCCGGGGTCTCGTCGGCCGCCGGGGCTGCGGATGCGATCGTGAGGGCGAGGGCAAAGGCGAGGGCGAAGGCACTCGCGCGGAGACGGGATCGAACGGGGATCATGCGCATGGGATCTCCTGGCTTTCGGGTTCGTCGAGTTCTTCTTCGAAACGCCATGACTCGAACCCGATCGGACGAGGATGGTTTCGCCAGCGAGGGACGCATCGGCCGGTTGCGGGCCGGACCCGAGGCGCCGCATCGTATCTCGAGCGCCGGAGCCCGTCGCATTGCGGCAGCCCGTCGGCGGAATCCCGGCAGGAGGACGAATCATGCGACTCACAGCCGTCGAGCAGCCGCCGAGCCTGCTCGGCCGATTGCTCGATCTCGCGGTGCGGCGGGCGCTCGGGCGTTCGATCACGCCCTCGAAGGTCGTCTACAACCGCGTCCCCGCCGCCTGGCGGATCATGCTGGCGATCCAGCTCTACGACCGGTTCGGTGCGAAGCTCCCCCAGGATCTCCGGCTTCTGCTCACGACCCGGATCGCGATGCTGAACGGCTGCGCCTTCTGCGTCGACATCAAACGCGCGACGGCCATCCGCGCCCGGCTCGGGATCGCGCGCTTCGATGCGCTCGCCGACTGGCGAAGCAGCGAAGGGTTCGCCCCCCGCGAACGGGCCGCATTGGCCTTCGTCGAAGAGGCGACGCGAAACAAACATGTCTCGAACGAAACCTTCGGCGAGCTGCGCCGGCATTACGACGAACGCGAGATCGCCGAACTCGTCCTCGTGAACGCGATCGAGAACTACCACAATCTCCTGAACCTGCCCCTCGAAGTCGAGTCCGATGGTCTCGAGGCGCTGGCGCGGGGCGCCTGATCGTCTGTTAACGTCCGCCGGCCGGGTTAGTTGGCGTCGTCGCTCGGGAGCTCCGAGCGCGGCGCAGCCGATCCGACGTCGAGATGGAGATCGAATCGATCGGCGGGAGCGAACGGCGATCGCCGAGCGCTCCCGCCCGTAAAGACGTCGTCCGCGCGGGCGACACGGGAGGCGATGGCGATGCAGCGATATGGGGCGGAGTTCGTCGGAACGTTCTGGCTCGTGCTGGGCGGTTGCGGCAGCGCGGTGCTCGCCGCCGGGTTTCCCGAGGTCGGCATCGGGCTGCACGGCGTCTCGCTCGCTTTCGGCCTGACGGTCCTGACGATGGCCTATGCCATCGGTCACGTCTCGGGCTGTCATCTCAACCCGGCCGTGTCGATCGGCCTCTGGGCCGGCGGCCGCTTCCCGGCTGCGCAGCTCGTGCCGTACATCGCCTCGCAGGTCCTCGGCGCCGTCGCCGCGGGCGGCGTCCTTTATCTCATCGCGAGCGGGCAGTCGGGCTTCGATCTCGCGGCCGGCTTCGCGTCGAACGGCTATGGAGAGCATTCGCCCGGCGGCTACGGGCTTCGCTCCGCGTTCGTGACGGAGGTCGTGATGACGATGATGTTCCTCGTGATCATTCTCGGCGCGACGGACGAGCGGGCGCCGAAGGGATTCGCGCCGATCGCGATCGGTCTCGGCCTCACGCTGATCCACCTGATCAGCATTCCGGTGACGAATACCTCGGTCAATCCCGCGCGCAGCACGGGCGTCGCGCTCTTCGTCGGCGGCTGGGCCGTGTCGCAGCTCTGGCTGTTCTGGATCGCCCCGATCCTCGGCGGGATCGCCGGCGCCCTCGTCTACCGCGCAATCGGCGGGAAGGACGAATGATGCGCGCTCGCGCCGCGCTCGTCGGCCGGCATTCGGGTCGTGGTCGCCGCGTGAGGATGTTCGCGGCGCTCGCGCTCGCAGGTTCGATCGCCCTGCTCGCGCCGAAGGTCTCGAGCAGTGACCCGGAGCCGCCTGTACCGGCGGCGGCCGGAGCCGAAGCGGCGGCCGGCAGCCCGCGCGCGGATGCGGCCGCGGGGGCGAAGGGCCGGATCGGATTCGTCGGGCGGAACATATTCGGTCGCGCGCCGGGGACGTTCTCCGAATGGCGGGTCGAGTCTGCGGTCGTCGATCTCGAGCGACCTGCCGCGAGCGAGGTCCGCATCGAGGTCGACCTCGCCTCCGTCGATACCGGCAACGCCGATCGCGACGAACATCTTCGGACCGCCGACTTCTTCGACGTCGAAACGCATCCGGTCGCGCGTGTCCGGGGTCATTCGGCGCGCCCGCTCGATCCATCGGCGAGCGGCCATCCGCGTCATGCCGTGCAATTCGACGTCGATCTGCACGGCGTGCAGAAGTCGATCGAGGGCGAGGTCGAGGTCGTCGACACGGATCCGGTCGTCGTCGAAGGCGGCTTCCTGATCCGGCGCACCGAATTCGGCATCGGCTCTCCGCCCTCGCGCTGGAACCCGATGTCGATCGACGACGAGGTCCCGGTCCGCTTCCGGATCGAGCTCGAATAGCGCGGGAGCCGCTCGGACACGGCCGTCGGCGCTCCGAGGCGCGTCAGCCTTCGGTCTTCTGGAGCGCCGTCGATTCGGCGGGCTTCGGCTCGAAGATCCAGGCGACCGCCACGCCGACGAGGTAGAGCGTCACCATCGGAATCGACATCATGACCTGGCTCACCACGTCGGGCGGCGTCAGCATCGCGCCGACCACGAACGAGCCGATCACCGCATAGCGGGTCCCGCCGAGGAGCTGGCGGGCAGTCACGATGCCGGAGATCGAAAGGAAGAAGACGAAGATCGGCAGCTCGAAGATCACGCCGAACGCGAGGATCAGCTGCGTCGTCAGGCCGAACACCTCTTTCAACGTCCAGGCCGAGGTCACCCACTCGTTGTCCCAGCTGTTCAGGAACTCGAACATGACGGGAAAGACGAAGGTATGGCCGAAGAGCGCGCCGACGATGAACAGGATCGTCGACGCGACGACGAAGGGGAGGATCGCGCGCTTCTCGTTGTCGTAGAGCCCGGGCGCGATGAAGGCCCAGAGCTGCCAGAAGCTGATGGGCAGCGTCAGCGCGAAGCCGGCCAGCAGCGCGCACTTGATGTAGGCGATGAAGATCTCGGTCGGGGCGATCGCCTGGAGCTTGCTTCCCTTCGCCGCGAGAGCCTCGGTCGCGGGCGCGAGCAGGACGGCGAAGATCGGCTCGGCGTAGGTATAGGCGAGGCTCGCGCCGATCACGATCGCCGCGAGGGCAATGCCGATCCTTCGCCGCAGCTCGGCGAGATGCTCGGTGATCGGAAGCGCTCGATCATCCACGTCGCGATTCCGTCGGGTCGCCGCCGCCGACCGGAACGTTGCCGAGCCCCGGATCCGCAGCAGCGGGACGCGGCGGCTCCGGCGCGGGACCTTCCTTCGAGCCCGATGCCGAGGGATCGCTGCGGTCGCTCCCGGCATCGCGGTCGCTCGGGTCGACCGGATCGTAGTGGTCGTGGTCGCCGCCCGCGGGCAGCTCGCCCGGATGGTCCTGCCAGGGCGGCTTCGTGGCCGGGGCTCCGGCGCCAGCGGCCGCATCCGGCGCGACGACGTCGCCGGTCTCCTTTTCGGCGGCGGCAGCGTCGGTCGCACCGCCCACGCCGGCCGGCAGGGTGTCCCCCGCCTGGGCGGGCCGCGAAGCGCGCGGCGGGCTCTTGATCTGGTTCGCCGTGTTGCGCA
>CAZFKD010000289.1:913-1785 GCA_964519695.1 uncultured Spirochaetaceae bacterium | reverse complement strand
TCGTCGAGGGCGAGCGTCTGACGCAGCTCGTTGCTCGCGCGCCGGAACTCGGCGAGGCCCTTGCCGAGGGTGCGGGCGAACTCGGGCAGCCGCTGCGGACCGAAGATCAGCAGCGCCACCACGACGATCACGACCAGCTCCATCGGTCCGATGCCAAACATGCGGCTTCAATCTAGCAGGTCGATTCCTGCGATTCGTTGGCGTCGTGCCGCCGGGATGGAGGCGCGCTCAAGCCGCCCCGCGACGGCGCCCCATCGCGGCGTCGGCCGCCCCGGCGCTGCGCCCGGTCGAGCGCTGCGCGGCGGGCTCTTCGAGGGCATCGAGCGCCCCGCTCTCGACGAGGTTGCAGAAGATGTCGACCAGGTTCGGATCGAACTGGCGCCGCGCGTGGGCTCGCAGCTCGTCGAGCGCCGCTTCGGAGCTGCGGGCCTTGCGGTAGGGCCGATCGCAGGTCATCGCGTCGTAGGCGTCGACGATCGCGATGATGCGCGCGGCCAGCGGGATGTCGTCGCCGGCGAGCCCATCGGGATAGCCCGCGCCGTCGTAGCGCTCGTGATGATGCCGAACGGTCGCCGTCACCGTGGGGGAGAGCCCGAGCGGACGCAGCAGGCGTTCGCCCATCGCCGGATGGGTCTGGATCGATTCGAGCCGCTCGGGCTCCGGCAGCACCTTGCCCGCCAGCACGTCGCTGGTCGCCCCGACCTTGCCGATATCGTGCAGGAAGGCGGCCATGCGAACATGATCGCGCTCCTCGCGCGCGAGACAGAGCCGGGCGGCGACGAGGTCGGCGGCAAAGGCGACGCGGCGGGCATGGCCGCGCATGAAGAGATCCCGGGTCTCGATCGTCTCCGCGAGGACCTCGAGGAATTCGA
>CAZFKD010000289.1:0-903 GCA_964519695.1 uncultured Spirochaetaceae bacterium | reverse complement strand
AGGGCGCGCAGGCGCTCCTGGGCCAGGGTATTGGCTTCGAGATCGTCGAGCGAGAGATGGTCGTCGCGGTCGGGGCCGAGGATGCGGCTCACTTCTTCGAGGAAGGCGACGGTCCTGCCCCGGCTCTCGCGCCGCGCGAGGGCGCGTTCGACGGAGGCGGTGACCTGGACGACGTCGAAGGGCTTGATCAGGTAGTCGAACACGCCGTGGCGGATGCCCTCGACGGCCGTTTCGATCGAGCCGCAGCCGGTGATGATGATGATTTCGGTCTGCGGCGATTCCACTCGGACCGTCCGCATCAGCTCGTCGCCCTTCATGCCGGGCATGTTCAGATCGACGGTGACGAGATCGATCTCCTCGGTCCGGAGCACGTCGAGCGCTTCGGCAGCGTCTTCCGCGGTCGTCACTTCGTGGCTCCCGGAAAGAATCATGCGAAGCGACTCGCGTGGCCCGCGCTCGTCGTCGACGATCAGGACGCGCGCCCGGCGAGGGCCCGCCGTGAGCGGGCTGCGCAGGGAGGTCGCCGTTCTGGGGTCGAGGTCGAGGCTCATGCCGGGTTGGAAAAGCAAGCGCTGTGCCGACGCGGGGCGATGCCGGCCGAGTCGCCTCGCGATCACCGCAAGTCATTGGTTCAATTGCGAAAATCGGAACGCGAAGAACAATGCGAATGCGCTCGCGTGCAAGGTTCGCGCGCCGCCGATCCGATCGGATCCGGCCGCCCCGACCTCTCCGAAATCCATGCAAAGCCGCGATTCAGAAGGGATTTCTCCGTCGTTCCCAACGGTACGGCAACGCCTGAGGGCGTTCGGACGCGAACGGGGCGCTAGTCGCCTTCGTCGCCGCCCCGGGACTCGATGCCGAGCTTGTCCATCTTGAGCTTGAGGACGCGGCGGGTGATCCCGA
>CAZFKD010000288.1:0-5937 GCA_964519695.1 uncultured Spirochaetaceae bacterium | reverse complement strand
GGCCACTGGGCCGGAGCAATCCGCCATCGCCGCAGCCGCGAGCTCAGCCGCGATCCCGGACGACGCGCCTGCGACCCTCGAGCTCGGCTTCACGGAAACGGCGATCGAGGCGCTCGAAACCGACTTCGACCTCGAGCTCGAGCTCGACGACGAGATCGACGGCGCGTGCGCCTGGGCGCTGGACGAGGATTCGACCTTCGATGCCGATCCCGGCGAAGGCTCGGAACAAGTCCACGCGGACGACGGCGAGCGACGCCAATCCAGGCGGGTGCCCTACGCGCAGCGCGTCGTGGCCCTCGACGAGCAGGCGGCGCGCGTCGTCGTCGGTCGGGATCTCTGCCTCGGCGGCATGCGAATCGAGGCGAATCCGGAGCTCGCGGTCGGCGACGTGCTGCGGATCGCGCTCCACGCCGGAAGCGATACGCAGCCCCTGGTCGTCCTCGCCGGCGTCGAGCGCGATGACGGGGAAGACGGGCTCGTGCTCGCGTTCGCCTCTCTCTCCGTTCCCCAGCGCGAGCGACTGGAGAAGATCCTCGCCGCGAGCAGCGCGATCCAGGGCGCCGGCGACCTCGACGGGGACGAGAACGAGTCGCTGGTCGTCGGCGAGCTGCTGGCGCGCGTGGCCCGAAGGACCGAGATGATGCCTTCGACGTCGGGATTCACGCTGGTCGAGCTGATGCTCGTCGTCGCGATCATCGGGCTGCTCTCGTCGGTCGCCATTCCCATGTTCGGCCGCTATCAGCTGCGCGCGAAATCCTCCGAGGCCGTCACCAACCTCGGCGCGATCCGAATCGTCCAGGAAGCCCGCTTCTCGGAGCACGGCGCCTATCTGCCGGCGAACGCGGAGCCGCCCCTCATCCCCGGCCCGAGCGCCGTTCCCTTCGACATCGTCGGCACACCCTACGCGGAAATGGGTTGGAGCCCGGAAGGCCGCGTGTATTTCTCGTACGCCGTCGCCACATCGGCGGACCAGACCGGCTACACCGCCGACGCCGCGGGCGACATCGACGGCAACGGCATTCTGCAGATCTGGGGCTATGTGAAGCCCGATCCGCTCGGCGGGACCACCGTCGGCCAGCTCGGCTGCAGCCCGGCGCTGCTGCCCCCCGAGCTCGTCGGCAACTGCAGCGGCAGCAGCTCCGCCTTCTGACCCGGACGCCACGGGGCCCGCGCCCCGGCGAGGTGACGAGCGAAATGTCCGATGCGAACGAAACGGCTCCGCGAACGCCCGAGGCCGCTGCCATGAACCCTGCCCCGCTCGCGCTGCGGCTGGAGCGGCTGCGCGCACTGCGATCGGCGTTCGGCGCACTCGCGCCCTCGGCGGTGACCGAAGCCGGCCGCGAGATCGCGGAGGCCGGCCGCGCGCTCACCCGGCGACTCGCGGAAGCGTCCCGCGAGCCCGCGCCGCCGTCGGCGATTGCGCTCGCCCAGATCGACACCGCCCTCGACGCGTTCGAATCGACGATGCGTCGCCTCGCCTGCGGCGTCGCCGTCGCCCAGCTGCGCGCGACGCTCCCGGGCCGCATGAGCAACGATCGGCGGAGCGTGCTCGACCTGCTCGACCTGATGCTCGGCGACGGGATCGACGACCTGCAGCGCCTCTCCGATCGGATCGGCACGATCGATTATCTGATCACGTTATCGTGTACCCACGGCGCGCGTCGCCATGGAATCGTCGCCCACGATCCGGTCAGCCTGACGCCGCGGATCGCGGCGCTCTGCGAACGACAGGGGTCGCACGACGATCCCCGCATCCCGGAGCTCGAGACCGAGTTCTTCGGCGCCGTCGCGATGGAGAGCGATCGGGTCCACGAGGAGATCCAGCGCCGTTCGCTGCGCCAGCGCAAGATCGAGCTCGGACCGCTCTTCTTCGAACCGCGCGTCCTGCACGCGATCGTGACCTACAACGCCGCCCAGCTCGAACGCGTCACCGATGCGATCCTCGACGCCGGCGACTGGGGCATCCTCGACGTCGCGTCCGAGGAGGGCGCGGCGCGCGAGACCGCCGGCGGCTCGGTCTTCGCATCGCGAGGTCTCCGGCGCATCGCCGCCGCCGTGCGCGAGCGCATCCGCGGCGAGGCCGGAAGCGATTCTCCCGAGCGGCGCATCGCCGTCGCCCTCGACCTCGAGGACCTCGAAGACTCCGAGCTCGAGGTCCTCGAAGCGGATTCGGTCGGAACGTCCGACGACCCGATCGGCACGGCGATCCTCGTCGGCCTGCTCTGTCGTTCGCTCGCCGTCCTCTCGATCGACCTGCAGGGCCTCGGCCTCGCGTCGGACGACGTCTCGGATCTCTGGGTCGACGAGCTCGACGCGCGCTTCCGCAAGGAGATCGAGGAGAGGCTCGCGAGCGACGCCTACAAACAGGCATGTGCCCTCACCGAGCTCAAGAACAAATTCCTCTTCGCGCCCCTCGCCGACCGACTGCGGGAGGAGCACGTCCTCACCCATTGCGCCGTCCGCAAGTCGAAGCCGGCCGTCGATGCCTCCGGCGCCCAGACGACGCCCGCGAAGGCGAGCGCTGCGATCGCGCGGCCGCCGAGCAGCCCGGCGAAGTCGACCGCGCACGGCGCCCGATCCGCCCCGGACGGCGCGCCATCCGCGAACGGACGCCCGGCGCCGGATCACGGCACGCGGCCCGGCAAACCCGAACGACGCCGGACGAGCGCACGGGATCTCGTGCGCGAAGCGCTCGACGAAGACCGCCGCGGCCGCGAAAGATCGGCGCTCGCACGCAGCCCGAGCCATAGGCTCGCCCGCGTCTGGATCGCGCGCGCCGCCCTGCTCGCGGCTGCGATCGCCGTCGCCGTGCAGCTCTACTTCGCCCGCGGCGATCGCGATCTCGAGCCCTTCAGCCGCGAACAGCTCGCCAGCGTCTCGAGCTATCTCGTCGAAGGCCGACGCAACGGCGAGGGCCGCGGACCGGGCTTCGTCGGCACCGTCGACGATCGCTGGACGAGCCTCCCCCACGACGGACGGCAGGCGGAAGCGGAAACACTCGTCGAGCACCTGCGCGCGCGGGGGCTCGAGCAGGTCATGATCTACGACCGCGAGCGGCGGCTCCGCATTCAGGCGATCGGCTCGGAGCCGACCCGGGCGCTCTAGACGCCCCTGACCCGTCAGCGCGGCCAGGCGAAGCGCAACGAGCAGCCCGCATGCGCCCGCGCCTGCGCGCGAGACGCCTCGACGGGTCAGTCGCCGCGCGAGACGCGGGCTTCGATCGCGCGCAGCCGCGCGAGGATTTCCGGCGCCTGCTCGGAGAGCAACACGGCCGCACCATTCGGACACGCCCGACAACCGGCCCGAGCACGCTCGACCTCCTTCGCCTCGACCCAGGCGGCGATCCCCAGCGCGTCCCCTTCGTCGGCGCCCGACGCCGGCACGAGCAGCGCGATCCACGCGCCGATCGGCGGCCGATCCTCGACGTCGAAATAACCTCGGCTCGCGATCTCGGCCTCGCCGGTCGCGAGCGATCGGCCAGGGCGATGACAGACCCAGTCTCCGCCGGCGAGCGGCGCCCTGCGATCCGCCGCCGAAGCGCCGCCCTGCGCCGCCCAAAAACCGCCCGCCGAGTTGCGCGCGAACGCGTCGTCTGCGGCCCCGAAATCCCCGCCAGCCGATCGCGCCCTCTCGATCCCTTCGCGGCGCAGCCCGTCGATCGACTCGAGAAGCGCGAGCGCCGCGATCCGCGCAGGCGACACAGAGAGCTCCTCGAGCTCGCCCTCGAGATCGCGAAAGGAAGGCCCATCCGGCTCGAACCGCCGCCGACGGACGAGCTCGGCCAGAGCGGCGATGCGCGCCTCGACCCGCCCCCCCGGCTCCGCCTCGAGGCAGACCCATCCGACGTTCGGCTTCCGGCTGGCGAGCAGATTCACCATGCGCGCAAGAGTCCAGGAATGCCGCCCGCCGGTCAACGCGCTCCAGGACCGGAGGATTCTCGGAGCAGAATCGAAGCTCGCCCGCACGAGAAGCGGATGGCGAGCGGGCCCAGGACAGGAGAAGCTGGATCCCCGGGCGGCTCACCCCCAGCCCGGCTCCCGGCAAGACGAGACCCGTGGCCCGAATCGACGTCGTCCCGCTCTCCGTTCGCGCTCGCGAAGCCATGGCTCTCCGCCGTCTCAGCCCGCGGACACAGAAGGCCTACCTCGGCTGGATGCGCCGCTACCACGCGTTCTGCGGCGGGCGCGACCCCGCCGGCTTCGGCGGCGAACAGGTCACTCGCTTCCTCAGCGAGCTCGCGACCCGACAAGGCGTCTCCGCGTCGACCCAGAACCAGGCGCTCGCTGCTCTCCTGTTCCTCTACCGACGCGTCCTCGCCGTCGACCTGCCCTGGCTCGACGACCTCGTCCACGCCCACCGGGAGCAGCGACTCCCCATCGTCCTCTCCCGCGAAGAAGTCCGAGCGATCCTGAACGAGCTGACGGGAACACGACGCCTGATGGCGTCGCTCTTGTACGGATCCGGCCTGCGCCTGCTCGAGTGCTGTCGCCTGCGCATCCAGGACATCGATTTCGACCGAAACCAGATCCTCGTGCGCCGCGGCAAGGGCGACAAGGATCGCGTGACGATCCTGCCCACTGCCCTCCGCCCCCTGCTCGAAACCCAGATCGAATCCGCCCGCCGCCTCCACAGCCAGGACCGCCAAGCCGGCGCCGGCTGGGTCGAGCTCCCCCACGCCCTCGCGAAAAAACTCCCCGCCGCCGGCCGCGAATGGATCTGGCAATGGGTCTTCCCCGCCACCCGGCCCTATCAAGACCGCGAAACCGGCCAGCGCCGCCGCCATCATCTCCACGAAACCGTCCTGCAGAGCGCCGTCCGCCGCGCCGTCCTCACCGCCGGCATCTCGAAAAGAGCCACCTGCCACAGCTTCCGCCACGCCTTCGCGACCCACCTCCTCGAAGACGGCAGCGACATCCGAACCGTCCAATCCCTGCTCGGCCACAAAGACGTCGCAACGACCATGATCTACACCCACGTGCTGACCCGCGGCCCCGGCGCCATCCGTTCCCCTGTGGATCGCCTCTTCGGAACCGACTGATCCGCCCTCCGAAGTCGCGGAACGTCGGGAGTCCTCCGGGCTACCCGACAGCACCGAACTCGACCCGTGCCGCGCTCACCCTCCCTCTGCCCCTGGCCCCCAGGGCAGCGCCCGCTGCTACTCCTGGTTATTCCAGACCCGCCTATCTCCGGGGAGAGAAGCGCAGTAACCGGCGAAAGTGTGGGGCATCGCGGACTTGCCGAAGCGCGTTAGGATCTTCGAGGAAATAGCCAAGACCGGCGTGTTGGATTCGGGTGGATTCGGCGGGGCGGTCTAATTTTAGTTATGCGGCGCGAAGCGTCCGCATAGCCCCTACGAAGCGCGATGCTTCTCAGCTGCCGAGCTCAGCACTCCAATGCGAAAGCCGAGTGGATTAGCGGGGAGCTCTCCAAGTTCTCTCAGATTGCAGACGATGGACGTCGAGGCGCTCGACCCGAAGGCCCTGAGCGGGCTAACGTCGACGACCGTCGCGTTAGCCCGCGCAGGGCCTTCGGGGGGAGAGCGAAGCGATCGCCCCTCCGGGCTGTGGGCGCGACCGGGTTGCAGTCCGGGGCACGAACTGACTCCAGAAACGTCCATCCCAGAAGGGGAAGGTAATGGTCGGTCGAAATGTCCCGGGAAGCCCTGCCGAGGCCGAAATACCCTCATCTCGAGTGGGCCTGGGTGCTGTGCTCGTATCTTCGCGCCGCATAACCAACGAATGCAACGGACGATCCGCGGGGTCGTACCGCCTGCGTGCAGCCTGGCGCCGACCCGTGTACCTTCGACGAAACTTCTCGAGCGCGGATCGCCGCTGATCCGTGATTCGTTATGCGGCGCGAAGCGTCCGCATAGCCCCTCCGAATCGCGCAGCTTCTCAGATGCCGTCCCCAGTACCTCAGCGGAATCAGCGCAGCCGA
>CAZFKD010000287.1:0-5948 GCA_964519695.1 uncultured Spirochaetaceae bacterium | reverse complement strand
TCGCCCGGGATCCGATCGCGGTCCGAGGGCGCGAGCGGGCCGTGATAAGCGTGTCGATTCGAAGCGAAGACGACGTAGCGACCATCGGGCGAGAAGGAGCCCTCTGCGTCGTAACCCTCGGCCTTCGCGAGCGGCGTCAGGCTTCCGTCCGGCTCGGCGACGAAGAGGTCGTAGCGGGGATCGAAGTCCCAGCTGTAGCGATCCTTCCGTCCGGCGGCGCGCTTCTCGAGCTCGAGCGCCTGGGCGAGCTCGGCGTCGGAATCTTCGTGGGTCGAGGCGAAGAGGATGCGCTCGCCATCGGGATGGAACCAGGCACAGCTCGCCCTGCCGATTCCCGGGGAAACGCGGTCGAGCTCGCCGGTCTCGAAGCGCCAGCGGTAGATCTGGTAGAAGGGATTGCCCGGCTCGCGTTCGCTCTGGAAGACCAGCGAGCGACCGTCGGGGCTGAAATAACCTTCGCCGGTTCGCCGTCCAGCGAAGGTGAGCGGGCGGGCGCCTCGATAGAGCGCATCGATGCCCGGCTCCCGATCGGATGGGGTGGGCGTGCGGGATCCGTCCTTCGTCCAGTGCAGGCAGCCCGAGAGCGCAATCGCGCAGGCGATGGCCAGGCCGATCGCCCGTCCGATCCGCGCCCGCCCGAACGTTCCCCGCCTCGATGCCTGCACCTGCGCGCTCCTCCTTCTTCCTCGTCGTCCGTCCGCCGCCCGAACGGGTCGGGACGCGCCGCCCGCCGCCGCCCGGCGATCGCTTCCGGTCGTTCGTGCCTCGAGGCCGTTCAACCGATCGACAGCGCGGCCTCGAACCCGTCCCGGATCGCGCCCTCGAGATAGCCCACGCCCGTGACGTCGCCGATCTCGCGGATCGGAACGCCCGCCTCTTCGAGTCGCGCGGCGATGCCCGGGTTCGGGCCGAGCCCGATCGCGAGGATCACGCTCTCCGCCCGCACCGACGCGAGCTGCCCTTCCGAGGGCGAGCTGCGGATCTCGTAGTCGACCGCCGTCTCGCCGATCTCGCGGACGATCGCGTTGGCGACGAGCCGCACGCCGAGCGCACGCAGCTCGTGGAGCACCCGCCAGCGGCGCGGATGCGCGAGCTCGAGCCCGAAGCGCGGCCCCTCCTCGAGCACCGTCACCTGCCGCCCGCGCTCGGCCAGAAACTCGGCCAGCTCGAGCCCGACGAGCCCACCGCCGACGACGACGACCTCCTTGCCGAGAGGCATCCAGGCCTTCGAGGCCTCGCGCAGCAGCGACGGCCTTCCGGTGATGCCCGTCGCGCGTCCGGCGCGGACGGCGAGACGACCGACCAGCGAGAGCTTCTTCGCTGCGCTGCCGTCGCCCTGGCCCGTGAGCAGCGAGCGCAGGTCGTCTCCGTCGAAGACGTGCTCGCGCTGGACGCCGGGGATGGAAGGCTTCTCCCGCCTCGCCCCGGCCGCGACGAAGACCTCGTCGGGGGCGATCGAGCGGATCAGCTCGGGGCTCGCCTCGGTCTCGAGCCGGATCTCGACCCCGAGCTTGCGCACCTGCGTCTCCAGCCATTCGAGCAGCCGCTCGTTGGGCTCGTAGACGAGCGAAGCGAAGCGCAGCGTCCCGCCGAGCTGGCTCGATTTCTCGCATAACACGACGTCGTGGCCGCGCAGCCGCGCGAGCCGAGCGGCCTCGAGGCCCGCGGGCCCGCCGCCGACGACGAGGATGCGCTTCTTCCGGGCGCTCGCGTCGCGCTCGGCGGAGCCGATCCGGCTCTCGTTTCCGGTCATCGGGTTGACCGCGCAGCGGACGGGGCGGTCGAAGAAGGGCTGGGCGACGCAGGTGTAGCAGTAGATGCAGGGGCGGACGTCCTCGGGCCGGCCCTCGACGATCTTCTGGGCGAGCGCGGGATCCGCGAGCAGCTTGCGCGCCATCGCGATGACGTCGGCCTTCCCGTCCCGGATCAGCCGCTCGCCGAGCTCGGGCTCGATCCGCCCGACGGCGATCACCGGGACGCGGATGCGCGCTTTGATGCGCGCGGTCTCGTCGACGTAGCCGGCCTCTTTGTGGACGAGCGGGGCCTCGGTGAAGCCGGCGGCCGAGGTCGAATCCGAGTAGGCGGAGACGTGGATCGCGTCCGCACCGGCCTCGGCGGCGAGCTCGGCCGTCCGCTCGGCGTCCTCGGGCGTGATGCCGCCCGGGGTCCGGAACTCACGGCAATCGATGCGCGCCCAGATCGGGAAGTCCTCGCCCGCGCGCGCCTTCGCCGCCCGCAGGACCTCGCAGAGCAGCCGTGCCCGATTCTCGCGGCTGCCGCCGTATTCGTCCTCGCGGAAATTCCACGCGGGCGACAGGAATTCGGAGAGGAGGTAGCCGTGGGCGGCGTGGACCTCGACGGCGTCGAAGCCGGCCTGGCGCGCGCGCAGGGCCGCCGAGGCGAACGCGTCCGTGACCCAGGCGATGTCGTCCCGGTCGGCGACCTTGATCTCGGGCTTGCGGCCGCCGGTGCCCGCGGCGGCGATCAACAGGCCGATCTCTTCGCGGGACAGATCGTTCGCCATGTCGTTTGCGCCCTTGAAGCGGGGCAGGGAAGGCATCAGGACCGGGCGGCCTTCCTTGACGTCGACGCGCGCGACCTTGCCGTGGTGGACCATCTGCAGCGCGATCTTCGCGCCGTGGCGGTGGACGCGACCCGTCAGCTCGCGCAGGCCGGGCAGGTAGTCGTCGTTCGAGATGGCGAGCTGGCGATGGGCGGTCGCGCCGCGGGGATAGGCGACGGCGCAGACTTCGGTGATGATGAGGCCGACCCCGCCGCGCGCGCGCTCCTCGTAGTAGGCGATGATCGGCTCGCGCGCGTGCCCGTCTTCCTCGGCGATCTCGACGCCCATCGCCGCCATCGCGATGCGATTGCGCAATCGGAGCGTGCCGAGCGTGACGGGCGAGCGGAGATGTTCGAACATGGGAGGGCCTCCGGCGGCGGAGCATAGGGAATCCGAAGCCGCCGAAGGCCATCGGGCTGGGGGAGAGACGGGCGTGGCGAGATTGCAGGGCAGGGTCGCATTCATCACGGGGGCGGGGCGCGGGATCGGCCGCGGCATCGCGCTCGCCTTCGCTCGAGAGGGCGCCTCGCTCGGACTGCTCGAGATCGATGGTCGTCTGCTCGCCGAGACGGCGAAGCTGCTCGAAGGCCAGGGCGCGAAATGCCTCGCGATCGAGGGCGACGTCGCGACGCGAGCGGCCTGCGAGGCCGCGATCGGTCGGACCGTCGAGACCTTCGGCGGGCTCGACGTGCTCGTCAACAATGCGGCCTGGACGCCGACGCCGGGCCTGCTCCTGGCGGATTTCGACGACGCGACCTTCGCGCGCGTTCTCGAGACCAATCTCTGGGCGACGTTCTGGTGCATGCAGATCGCCCATCCGCATCTCGCCCGCCGCGGGAAGGGCTCGATCATCAACTTCGCGAGCGGCTCCGGAACGCGCGGCCAGGAGACCCAGGGCGCCTATGCGGCCGCGAAGGAGGGCATTCGCGGGCTCTCGCGGGTGGCGGCCCGGGAATGGGGTCCCGAGGGCATCCGGGTCAACGTGATCTGTCCCTTCGCGAACTCCCCGGGCATGATCGACTGGTCGAATCTCGATCCGGAGGGCCACGCTGCGGCGATCGCGCAGATCCCGCTGCGGCGCGTCGGAGACTGCGAGGACGACGTCGGACGCGTCGCCGTCTTCCTCGCGAGCGACGATTCGGCCTACGTCACCGCGCAGACGATGTGGGTCGACGGCGGATCGGGAACGACGCGTTAGAGGCCGAGCGCCGAGAGCCCCGGATGATCGTCGGGTCGCCGGCCCGACGGCCAGCGCAGCCTGCGCTCCGCTTCGTCGATCGCGAGATCGTTGATGCTCGCGAAGCGCAGCCGCATCAGCCCGTTGGCGTCGAACTCCCAGTTTTCGTTGCCGTACGATCGGAACCACTGCCCCGCGGCGTCGTGCCACTCGTAGGCGAATCGAACGGCGATGCGATGGCCTTCGAAGGCCCACAGCTCCTTCACGAGCCGGTAGTCGAGCTCGCGCTGCCATTTGCGCGCGAGGAAGGCCTCGATCTCGGCCCGGCCGACCGGGAACTCGGCGCGATTGCGCCAGCGGCTGTCTTCGGTGTACGCGAGCGCGACCCGCATCGGATCGCGGCTGTTCCAGGCATCTTCGGCGAGGCGTACCTTCTGCGCTGCGCTCTCGCGCGTGAAGGGCGGGAGCGGGGATCTCGTCGATTCCTTCGCCCTGCGCGCATGGAGGGGCGCCCAGCTGCCGGTCGCGACGCTCTCCTTCGCGAGGTCGAGCCGGCGCAGGCGCAGACCGAGCGCGCCGCGTCGTCGAACGACGGACTCGACGTCGAGTCGCCAGAGCCGCTCGGCGCCGGCGAAGAGATCGATCTCCGGGTCGTCGACGAGGAGCTCCGTGCGGCCCGAGAGCTGCAGCAGGTCCCCCGTCGCGAAGTCGACGAAGACGAGACCGGCACGCGGCCGGGCGACGAGGTTGCCGAGCGTGTTGAAATGCAGATTGCCCGGGAAGTCGGGGATCGTGAGGCGATCGCCATCGACCCGCACGAAGCCGGGACGCCCGCCCCGATGCGAGACGTCGACGCTGCGCCGTCCCGGACCGCCGTCCGGATCGGCCTCGTGCACGGCATGGGAGGCAACGAAGAAGGTATCGGCCGATTCGATCAGGGCGGCGGCCTCCGCGTCGAGGGAATCGGATCGTTCGAGCGCGGGGCTCGCGCGGACGCCGGCCGTGGGAGCGAGGCTCTCCCGCCGCTGGATGTACTGCGGACAGTTGCCGAACGACTGCTCGACCTCGACCGCGAAGCCGCCCTCGCGAGGGTCGCGAACGCGTCCGTTGAGCCGATTGCGGCGCCGGGTCGCGAGCTCGATGCCGAGCAGGCCGACGGCGCCTCCTTCGACGAGGCCGTCCCGCGCGGGATCGCCGACGGCGAGGCCGCGATCGATCTCGAGGCGCCGCGGGTCCGGCGAGCGCATGAACCCGGGCGGCCCTTCGAGCAGGCTCGCCCATGGCCACCCCCCGCCGTCGACGCTCCCGACGACGACGAACGGGAGGCTCGAGAAGAAGGCGCGGTGCTGGTCGGGCATGAAGTCCCGGATCATACGGCTGCCGACGATCGCCATCCGCTCGGCGACGCCGTGCAGGCGCTGGAGGCTGCGTTCGCCGGCGTGCCAGGGGGAGGGCGGGCTGGCGTTCACTTCATCGTTCGACACGTTTCGACTCCTGCCTGGGGGCTCGGATCGGGCGCGCCGATCCGGCTGCGTTTCGATCGAAAGGGCGGCATCGCCGCTCAGGCGGCCCGCCGCAGGCCCGCCGCCGACGCCTGCATCGGGACGAAGCCCACGAGCCCCTCGATCCGCGCGAGCCAGGCCCGCACGTTCGGCACCGCATCGAGCGGGACGTTGCCCTCCGGCGCATGGGCGATGTAGGTGTAGCCGGCGACGTCGGCGATCGTCGGCTGCATGCCGACGAGATAGGCGCGCTGCGCGAGCTCGGCATCGAGGATGTCCAGCAGCGCATGCGATTTCGCGATCGCGGCCTCGGCGTCGTAGGGCGCACCGAAGACGGTGATGAGGCGAGCGGTCGCGGGGCCGGTGGCGATCGGTCCGGCGGCGACACCGAGCCAGCGCTGGACGGCGGCGGCCGCGCCCGGCTCTTCGGGCAGCCAATGGGCCGCGCCGTAGCGCTTCGCGAGATAGACGAGGATCGCGTTCGAATCGGCGAGCACGAAGCCGTCGTCGATCACGGGGACCTGACCGAACGGGTTGAGCGCAAGAAAGGCCGGCTGCTTCTGCTCGCCCTTCATCAGGTCGACGTCGATGCGTTCGGTCGCGAGACCGAGCAGCGAGAGCATCAGCTCCGCGCGGTGGGCATGGCCCGAAAGGGGATGGCGATAGAGCTTGATCGGATGGCCGGACATGGGGACCTCCTCGTTCC
>CAZFKD010000286.1:0-6003 GCA_964519695.1 uncultured Spirochaetaceae bacterium | reverse complement strand
CCGGCGGTCCCTCGCAGGTCGGGGAATGCGGCGGATAGACGAAGGCGTGGGTCGTGCGGCCGTCCGGCAGGCCGATCTCGATCGCCTCGGCGATGCTCGGCGAAGCGAGGATCTCGGCCGGCAGGCCTCCGTCGCGAACCTGCACGAGCGCGCCCTCGCCGATCCGGCCGGCGTAGAGCGCGAGTCCCTGGCGCGGCGAGCCGGCGACACACGCCGCGAAGCCCCCGCCGACGACGACGCCGCCCACGGACACGAAATCGCTCGGCCATGCCCGCCACGTCCCCGTTCCGAGCGCGATCTCGCCGAGCGCATCGCGCCCGCTGCGCGTCACGCTCGCCAGCACGCGCGACGCATCGAGAAAAGCCCAGGTCGAGAGCCCGAAGACCCATTGCGGCCGGCCGAGCTCGTCGGCGTGGCTGTGGACGGGACACAGGCCGCCGTCGTCGACGCGCATCAGGTTCCAGTGACCCGAGCGATCGCTGACGACGTAGAGCGTGCCGTCCTGCGCGAAGCCAGGCTGGAAGAGCGACTCGTGCGGGCCGCCCGCGCGCTGCACGGGCGCGCTCGTCGGCCCCTCGCGTCCCCAGCCGACCTGCTCGAGCCCGGTCCCCTGCCAGGGCATGCGCGGATGATCCCAGGCGAGGAAGACGAGCCGGCGCAGCTGCGGATCGAAGCTCGGTGACGCGTAGAAATCGTGGCCTGCGGCGACCACGCGCGGCGGACCCGCCGAGGCGATGGCCGCTCCTTCGTCGAGGCCGAGCTCGAGCGCGATCAAGCGATTCTCGGGCTCGTGCCCGGCGCGCGGCCGCTCCTCGACGGCGACCAGCCAGCGCCCGTCCGGCGAGACGACGAGATCGGCGCAGGCGGAGCCCGCTGGGATCAGGGGCCGCGCGGGGCCGCCGATCCGGCCGGCGTGGATGCGGCGATCGGTGTCGTCGACGAAGAAGATCCAGTCGCGCCAGACCGTGTACTCGCCGCCGCCGTATTCGTGGACCCGGGTGCGGACATCGACGCCGGGCGGACTCGCCTCGGCGAGCGAGTCGAGCGCGGCCGCGGCTCCGCCGCGCGCGAGTCCCGCGAGATCGCCGCGCATCACGACCTGGCGCCCGCCTTCCGACGGGCGCCGCTCGAGCCAGTAGAGGCGATCGCCGACGAGCCGCGGCGCCGAGATCCCGCGCGCGCCGACGACGAGCGAGCCCGAATCGATCGGAGAAGGCCAGCTCCCGTACGCCCGCACCCGCTTCACACCACGCTCCCGTCGACTCGCCCGTGCTGGCGAGGGCAGCGCGGAGTTTGCATTCTTCGTCGCCCCCGCGCGAGCGGCAGAGCGATGGACGCGCGATGAACGAAGTTTGGACATGGCTCGCGCTCGCGCTCGCGGGCCTCGTCGCCGGCGTGATCAACACGTTGGCGGGCGGAGGCACGCTCCTCACCGTCCCGACGCTCGTCTATTTCGGATTGCCGGCGACGATCGCGAACGGGACGAATCGCGTCGGCGTGCTGCTCCAGAACGTCTTCGCGACCCGCAGCTTCCGGCGCGAGGGCTTCGATGCGCTGGCCGAGTCGCTGCCGATCGTGCTGCCAGCGGTCGTCGGCTCGATCCTCGGAGCCACCGTCGCCTCGCGCCTTTCGTCGGCGCTCTTCGAGCGGATCTTCGGGGTCGCGATGATCCTGCTGCTCGTCCCGATCCTGCGCGGCTCGAAGCCGAAGACGCGACCGGACGGGCCGCCCGCGGCCCCGCGCTCGCCCGTCCTGAACGCCGCAATCTTCTTCGCGATCGGCTTCTACGGCGGCTCGATCCAGGCGGGCGTCGGCATCTTCGTGATCGCGGCGCTCGCGCGCAGCGGGGTCGATCTGGTCCGCGCGAATGCGATCAAGGTCATCCTGGTCGGCGCGCTGACGCTCGTCGCTCTGCCGGTCTTCATCCTGGAGAGCCAGATTCATTGGCCCTACGCAATCGCGACCGCGGCAGGCTTCGCGCTCGGCGGCGAGCTCGGCGCCCGGGCAGCGGCCCGCGGCGGGGAGCGTGTGATCAAGCCCGTGCTCGCCGTTTGCGTCCTCGCCCTCGCCGGGAAGATGCTCGGGCTCTACTGACGAGAGCCCATGAAGCCGATCCCCCCGCGCTGCGCGTGCAACGCCGTGAGGAGCGCCTTCCCATGCGACCCGACTTGCAAGCGAGGGCTTTCGACAACCCCTCGACGTGATCCAGATCGCTGATTTTTCGAATCGTGCGATGTCGTTTCGACTCAGCCCGGTTACCCTCGATCGGGATCAGGGAGACCGGATCACCTCGGGACGCGAAAAATCGGAGCTCGGATTCGACGGATGCCGACTGCCAGTCGTAAACGCGCGTGCGTCGATCCCCATCTCATCGATCATCTCGCCGACGTCGTCCTCGAGCTCGAGACGGACGGCCGCGTCGCCGCCGTCAATCGCGCCGCGGAGCGCGCCTTCGGCCGCAGTCCGGAGTCGCTCGTCGGCTGCAGCTTCCTCGAGCTGATCGCACCCGAAGACCGCCGGGCGACCCTGCCCGAGTTCCGCAAGGTCGTCGAGGCGGGCAGCGAGTTCACGATCCGCTTCCGCATCTCCCGCGCGGATTGCATCCGGGTCGCGTTCGACGCGACACTGCGACGGTTCACCCGGGCCGACGGCGAGCCCGCCGTCGCCGCCGTCTGCCGCGAGGTGACCCAGCCGGCCTCCGAGGCAGCACTCGAAACCCTTCGCAGCGCGCGCTACCGGGCGATCTTCGAGTCTGGCCCCGCGCCGCTGGCGGTCGCCGAGGCCGACGGCACGATCCTGAGCGCCAACCGCGCCTTCAAGCGCTTCTTCTCGGGCCTCGGCCACATGGAGGAGCTGATCGCCGCGACCCATGCCGCGCAGCGCAGCGCGCTCGCGACGGCCTGGTACGAATCGACGCGGGCGGGTGCGCTGGAAGGCGGAGCCGTCGACATCTCGCTCGTCGACGCCTCCGGCGGGCGCGTCTGGCTCGCCCTGGCTTGGAGCCCGCTGCCTTCGGATTCCGGTGAAGGCCTGTTCGCGATCCAGGGCACCGATATCGGTCCGCGCAAGCAGGTCGAGCTCGCCCTGGCCGAGCTCGCCCTCGCCGCCGACACCGTCGAGCCGGCGGGCTTCCAGCCGCTCGTCGCTTCGCTCGCGCGCGCGCTCGAGCTCGATCGCATGACGCTCGCCCGCGTCGTCGACGCCGAAGCGCTCGAGTGCGAGAGCCTCGTGGTCTGGCATTGTGGCGAGTTCCTCGAAGCGGGCCGGCTCGTGCTCGAGGGACTCCCCGAAGCAACCGTGGCCCGGGGCGAGACATGCATCCATCCGGCGGGCGTGACCCAGCTGCTGCCCAGCGTCGGCGATCGGATCGGACGCAGCCTTCAGTCCTTCGCCGGCCAGCCGCTGATTGCGGCCGATGGTCGGGTCGTCGGCTGGCTGGCAGGCTATGCCGAGCGTCCGCTCCAGAGCCCCGAGGCCGTCCGCGACCTGCTCGCCCTCGCCGCCCGCCCGCTCGCGCGCTGGATCGAAGCGCGCGATGCGCGCTGCGCGACACGAGCCGACGCCGCTTCGGCGGGATCCGACCCGTCCGAGCCCGCCCGCGCAGGCGCGTCCGGCCGTGCGATCCCCGCGCGCGGTGACCCCGCTTCGCTCGTCGTTTCGGGCCATGGGGCGTCCACGGCGGTCGGAAGGGATCTGCTCTATCGCGTCGTCCAGCAGAGCGCGGATCTCGTCTTCGTCTGCCAGCTCGATACGACGATCCTGTTCGCCAACGAGACCGCGACCCACCAGCTCCGACGGCCCGCAGAGCGGACGCTTTCCGGCCACCGGTTGCTCGAGCTGCTCGTCGCGACCGATTCGGCGCGACTGCGAAGCGAGGTGCTCCCGCGCCTGCTGCCCGGCTTTCCCTGGTGCGGCGAACTCACGCTCGCGGGGACGCCCGACGGTCCGCCCGTCGTCACCGAGGCGACGATCTTCCTGTTCGACGAAGCCTCTGAAGCCGGCGCGGCGGCAGCCCATCCCGGCGCGGGCGCCGCTCTGCGGCCGCACGGCGCGAGCGGCCTGGCCCACATCGCGGTGAGTCTCCACGACATCAGCGCCCGTCGCCGGATGGAAGAAGCCCTCCGCCAGAACGAGGCGCGCCTCACCCAGGCCCGGAAGATGGAATCGGTCGGGCGCCTCGCCGGCGGGATCGCCCATGACTTCAACAACCTGCTGACCGCGATCATCGGCTACAGCGACCTGGTCCTCCAGGAACTCGACCCGGACCACGGCTCGCGCGAGGACATCGAGGAGATCCTGCGGGCCGCCGAGCGCGCGGGGGGGCTGACGCGCCAGCTGCTCGCCTTCAGCCGGCGTCAGGTGCTGCAGCCCGAGCGCGTCGACCTCAACGCAATCGTCGCCGACATCGATCGCATGCTGCGGCGCCTGATCGGCGAGGACATCGAGCTGGTCTCGCGCCTGCACGGCGGGCTCGAGGCGATCGTGGCCGATCCGGGCCAGATCGAGCAGGTGATCGTGAATCTCGTCGTGAACGCCCGGGATGCGATGCCGCAGGGCGGCCGGATCGAGATCGAGACGTCGAACGTCGACTGTGCAGCGCCCCGGCGCGTCGAGTCGGGCATGCTGGCGCCCGGCCGCTACGTCGCCGTGCGCGTGTCCGACACGGGCATCGGCATGGACGCAGAGACCCGGACGCAGATCTTCGAACCGTTCTTCACGACCAAGGAAGCCTCCGGCGGCACGGGTCTCGGACTCGCCTCCGCCTACGGCATCATCAGCCAGAGTCGCGGACAGATCGACGTCGAAAGCCGACTCGGCGTGGGCTCGGCGTTCACGATCTACCTGCCGGTCGCGCGGGAGGCGCTGGCCGAGCCGGCCCCCGCCGACAGTGCATCGACGGGCCGCGGGCGCGAGACGATCCTGCTCGTCGAGGATTCGGGACCCGTCCGACGCCTCGTCGAACGGATGCTGAGCCGCAAGGGTTACACCGTGCTCGTCGCCGAGTCCGCGACAGCAGCCCTGCGGCATTGCAGCCGCCACGAAGGTCCGATCGATCTGCTCCTGACCGACGTCGTCCTGCCCCGGATCTCGGGTCCGGAAATCGCGAGGCAGGCGCGTGAGCTCCGCCCCGAGCTCCGGGTCCTGTTCATGTCCGGGTTCACCGACGAGACCCTGACCCAGCACGGGCTCTCGAGCCTGGAGCCCGAGCTGCTCGCCAAGCCCTTCAGCTCGTCGACCGTCCTGGCGCGCGTTCGCCAGCGCCTCGACGATCCGACTCCGCGCGCGGACTCAGCCGCGTTCCTCGTGGAACAACCGTTTTCAATTCAGCGACTTGAAGAGTAAAGCGAAGAATCCGTTTCAATTTGAAACGGGCTCCGCCGAAGGCCCATCGACCGCCGTCCGGTCCGCATCCTCGCCGCCGCCGAGCCAGTCGAGCGACTCCAGCACCCGGACCACCGCATCTTTGTGTTCGACCAGGAAAGCCCGCACCCGCTTGCCCGGTCCGAAGACCGCCGCCCCGAGCTCGAGCTCGTCACAGGCGCATCGAATTACCTCCAGTACTGATCCATGGTTTCGCAGTAAGCGCTCGACGTTCCGATAGAAACGCCCTGATCCATCATCGCTGATGAGGAGCAGGCGAGAGAGGCGCTGCGGCACCGAGGGCAAGACCTGGAGCGCGGAACCCCGGGCAGCCCCCACCCCGCGCTGCTGCGCCTCGAGCGCCGCCTCCGCCGCCTCGAGACCGCGCACCAGGCGCCGGGCGCGCTGCGCCTCGAAGAGCGCCGAGACGAGGGCGGGGCCGAACGGATGCTCCGCAAAGGCCGGCCGCCCGGCGGCCCTGGCCGCTCGGGTACTCGCGACCCAAGCCGCGGCAAGACGCTCGGCCCGGCCCCCCTCGATCAACGCCCTGGGCCACCGCGCGGCGAGCGCCTCGATCTCGGACCGGAGCGCCGCGTCGGCGTCCGGACCTTCCCCGAGATCCTGCTGGCGATCATCTTCGTC
>CAZFKD010000285.1:1252-6029 GCA_964519695.1 uncultured Spirochaetaceae bacterium | reverse complement strand
ACCAGCCGCCGCACGCAGTCGATCGTCTCCGGATCGCTGCCGAGGCCGGGCCCGAGGGCCAGCACCGTCCGCGCCTGCGCGAGCGCCCCGATCGTCTCGGCCGCCTCCCGCGCGAAGCCGCCCGATTTCGTCGCCGGGGCCCGCTCCGTCATCGACTCGGCACCCGCATCCGGCAGCGCGATCCCCTCGACGTCCGGCAGCGCCAGCGTGACGAGACCCGCGCCCGCCCGCATCGCCGCCCGGGCGCAGAGCGAGGCCGCCCCCCATTTTCCCGCCGAGCCCGCCGCGATCAGGACATGACCGAAGCGGCCCTTGTGGCCCGCGCGCTCGCGGATCGGAAAGCGGCGCACGGCGGCCAGCGCATTCCAGAGCTCGATCCGCATCGGTCGCTCCGGATCCGGATCGTCGATGCCGACCCGTGCGACCTCGATCCGGCCCGCCCGGCTGCGGCCCGGCTCGAGCGCGAGCCCGGGCTTCGGGAGCGAGATCGTGACCGTCCGATCGGCCGTGACGGCGACCCCGAGGATCTGACCCGTATCCGCCGAGATCCCGGACGGCAGATCCACCGCGACGACGCGCAGCCCGCGCACGCGGGCCGCGTTCTGGGCCTCGATCACGCGCGCCAGCGCCCCTTCGATCGGCCGCCGCAGGCCCGTCCCGAACAGCGCGTCGATCACGACAGAGGTCTCGTCGAAGAGCGCGTCCCAATCGAATTTCTGGTCGTCGGGGCGCACGACGCGCGCGCACGAAACCCGGAGCCCGACGAGCCTGCGCCAGTTCGCCGCCGCATCCGCCGGGAGCTGCGACGGCTCGCCGATCAGCACGGCCTCGGCCTCGATCCCTTCGCCCAGCAGATGCCGCACGGCCACGAATCCGTCGCCGCCGTTGTTGCCGGCGCCACAGAGGGCCCGCACCGCGCGCCGCGACCGCAGCCCGCGCGGCGCCGAAGCGAGCAGGGCCAGCACGGGCGCGACGAGCGCGCGCCCCGCGCTCTCCATCAGCAGCTCGCCCGGAACGCCACGGCCCTCGATCGTCTGGAGGTCGAGGGCCTGCATCTCGGCCGCGCTGACGAGGGGCCAGACGCCGTCGCGATGCGCGCCCCGGGAGGGGGCCGCATCCGTCGGCGTCCGAGCCGGCTTCGATGTTCGTCCACGCTCCATCGCCGCGTTCCCTCCCCCGGCCATGAGCCTAGGCCGATCGCCCGCAGCCCGCCTCGCGTGAACGCCTTTCAGCGCATGGCGTCGCGGTGGTCACGCACGGCGCGATCGAGTCCGACGAGCAAGGCCCGTCGCGCGAGCCCGCGGCCGAGCACGATCCGCTCGGCCGAAGGCGCGGCGTCGATCACCTCGCGCAGATTGCGGTCGTCGAGACCGCCCGCGAGCGCCATCCCCATCCGGAGCTTGCTCGCGAGGCGCGCGGCGTCGCCGAGGCCGACGAGCGCCGCCCGCCGCTCGGGCTCCGGCAGATCGACGAGCCAGCCGGTGAAGAGCTCGACGTCGGCGACGCCCTGGACATGCGCGGCACGCACCGCATCCAGATCGGGCGTCACGCGCACGCTCGTCCGGATGCGCGCCTCGGCCAGACTGCGCAGCACGCTCGCGAGGGCCGCGCCCGCGACGCGCGCATCGATCGGCGGGACGGGACCGGTCGCCGAATGGCGATCCCCGACGAGCACGACGCGATCCGGACGGGTCGCGAGCGCCAGCTTGACGAGCGTCTGCGAGATCGGCATGCGCAGCTCGAGCGAGCGGGCCGCCACGCGCAGCTGGACGACGTCCGACTCGCGCACGGGCGAGAGCTCCTCCTGGATCCCGAGCCGCAGACTGTCGACCCCCGCGAGCTCCGCGAGGCTCGCCGCCTTGCCGAGCTCGCTCCGGTCGTCGCCCGCGAAATCCCGGAGCGCGGGCCAGCTATCGAGAGAGACGACGATGCGCATCGGCTAGGCGGCTCCGGCGAGAGCGTGCTTCAGCTTGCTCGCGAGGTGGTTGGCGATCTCGTGGACGCGCGCCGCTTCCCGGCCTTCGACCATGACGCGGGCCTTGTTCTCGGTCCCCGAATAACGGATCAGGACCCGGCCCTCGTCGCCGAGCTCTTCTTCGACCTCGGCGAGCGCCTCCTGCAGGGGGCCGAGCTCCTCGAGCGGCCGCTTCTCGGCGACGGCGACGTTGACGGTGACCTGGGGAAATCGCTCGAAGCCATCGAAGAGCTCGGAGAGCCTCCGGCGACTGCGGGCGCAGAGGGCGAGGACCTGGAGCGCGGACATCAGGCCATCTCCGGTCGTCGAATGATCGAGGAAGAGGACGTGGCCCGACTGCTCGCCGCCGAGGTTGTAGCCGCCCTCGCGCATCGCCTCGACGACGTAGCGATCGCCGACGGCGGTGCGGATCATCCGGCAGCCGATCGACTCGAGCGCGCGCTCGAGGCCGAGATTGCTCATGACGGTCGCGACGACGGTCGACTTCGCGAGCGCCTTCTTCTGGTGCATCGCGCGCGCGCAGAGCCACATCAGCGCGTCGCCGTCGAGGATCTCGCCCCGTTCGTCGATCACGACGACCCGGTCGGCATCGCCGTCGAGCGCGATCCCGACGTCCGCCCGCAGCTCGCGGACCTTCGCCGCCGCCCGCTCGGGATGCAGCGAGCCGCATTCGTCGTTGATGTTGCGTCCGTTCGGCTCGCAGCCGAGCTCGAAGACCTCGGCGCCGAGCTCGCGCAGGACCGTCGGGCCGACGCGGTAACCGGCGCCGTTCGCGCAGTCGATCACGATCCGCATGCCCTCGAGCGTGAGGTCGCGGGGAAACGTGTTCTTGAGATAAACGACATAACGGCCGCGGGCGTCTTCGATGCGGTGGGCCTGGCCGATCTCGTCGGGGGCGATCCGGAAGTTCGCGACCTCGCCCGTCGCGATCATCTCCTCGATGCGCGCCTCTTCGGCGTCGGGGAGCTTGAATCCGTCGGCGGCGAAGAATTTGATGCCGTTGTCCTGGTAGGGGTTGTGGCTGGCGGTGATCATGACGCCGGCGTTGCAGCGCATGTCGCGGGTCAGGAACGCGAGCGCCGGGGTCGGAACCGGGCCGACCTGGATCACGTTGACGCCCATCGAGCAGATGCCCGCGGCGAGCGCGTCCTCGAACATGTAGCCCGAGAGGCGCGTGTCCTTGCCGATCAGGATCTGCTTGCGTCCGCCCTCGCGCTGGCGGAAGACGAAGGCGATCGCCCGGCCGAGGGCGAGCGCGATCTCGGGGGTCATCGGGTGGACGTTCGCCTTGCCGCGGATGCCATCGGTCCCGAATAGCTCTCGAACGGGCGCCGTCATCGTCTCGATCCTTCCTGCTGGGGCTCGATCGTCGGGTCCGGCTCGATCCGGATCCGGACGCGGATCGGGCCATCCTTCTCGGGCCAGACCAGTCCTCCGCTGAGGACCAATCGGGCATCCCGCTCGGCATCCGCCGTGAGCCCGGAGATGTCGATCTTCTCGGTCAGGATCTCCTTCATCCGGAGGACCTGGCTGCGCGCCCCCTCGAGTTCGACTTTATCCGGCTCGAGCACCAGCCCGGCGAGGTGGAAGCCCGGCGCCGGACTGCCCTCGGTCTCGGCCCGGACCGGGACCGTCTTCTGCCCGCGCGCCTCGAAACGGACCTCCAGCTGCGAGGGGGCATAACCCACGAAACTGGTCCCCGTCGGATGGGGGATCGACTCGACGTCGACTTCGTAGACCGCGACGCCCGGCTTCCCGCCCCGGGCGTCCACGCGGTACTTGAGCTGGTCCACCGAAAAGTTGCGCAGGGCCGCGCGGCTGCCGCGCACACGGACGTTGATCGAGTCGGCACTCTGTTCGGTGACGACGAGATCCTGCTCGACGCCGACGAGCTCGATCTCGACGTCGAAGGACTGCTGGATGCTCGAGGTTCCCTGGGCCACCGCCCAGATGAAGACGCTGATGGCCAGCGCCAGCACGAGCATGCCCGGTCTCAGATTCTGGAATCGCGACGGCATCGGTCGCCCATCTCCCCTCGCCCGACCCGTCCGTTACGACAATCCGGCCCGCCTAGCGGGCGCGGGCCTGCCCCGCCTCGCGTCCGTCCGCGAGTTCGAGCTTCGCCGAGGCGTCACCCGCGTCGGGCAGCTCCTTGCGCTCTCCGCCCAGCACCTCGCGCAGCACGACGCGCAGCCGCGCGGCATCGAGCCCGCGCAGCATCTCGCCGCCGAGCACGACCGAGATGCTCGCGGTCTCCTCGGAGATCACGATCACGAGCGCGTCCGTCTCCTCGGTGATCCCGACCGCCGCACGATGCCGTGTCCCGAGCCCTTCGGGCAGATCGGTCCGCACCGTGAGCGGCAGGATGCAACCCGCCGACGATACGCGCCCCTCCTGGATGACGACCGCGCCGTCGTGCATCGGCGAGGACGGCTGGAAGATGCTGAGAAGGAGCTCCTTCGACAACGTCGCGTCGACTTTGACACCGGCCTCGATCATGTCCGCCAGGTTGGTATCCCGCTCGAGCACGATCAGCGCGCCGTGGCGGCGCTGAGAGAGCGTCCCCGCCGCGCGCACGATCTCCTCGACGATCTGGATGTCGCGCTCCTCGGCAAAGGACGGGAAGAAGCCGCGCCCGACCCGTGCCAGCGCCCGGCGGATGTCGTTCTGGAACAGGATCACGATGATGAGCACCGCGAAGTCGAGGAATCGCTCGAGGATCATGCCGAGCGCCGCGAGCTGGAACAGCTCGGAGGCCAGCGACAAGGCGATCAGCACGATCAAGCCGACCAGGATCTGGAC
>CAZFKD010000285.1:0-1242 GCA_964519695.1 uncultured Spirochaetaceae bacterium | reverse complement strand
AGCGCGGTGAGCAGCGCCAGCGCGCAGTAGACCAGCAGCAGCAGCCAGTAGATCCCGGCCGTAACGAGCAGGATGTCGATCGTGTCGCGAAAGGGGTCGAAACGGGCTCGGAAGAACTCCGCGAGATCCCCTCCCAGATTCCACAACACCTCGATCACGATCTTCCCCCCGGAGTCGTTCGCGGTCCTGGCCGATGATCGCGTCGCCTCAGCTCGGCAGCGGCTCGGGGTCCGGGATCGAGCCGCTCGAACGGCTGGTCTCGCCTTCGAGGACCGCCCGCGGCCCCGCCGTCGCGCGCGCCGGCGGCGCGTCCGGGCCCGAGCCGGCCGTCCGCAGGACGGGCAACGGATCGCCCCGGAGCAGGATCGCCAGCTGCGGCCCCTCGAGCGTCTCGCGCTCGAGCAGGGTGTTGGCGATCCGGTCGAGCGTCACCCGGTGATCGAGCAGCAGCGCCTTCGCCTCGGCGTATTTCTGGGTCAGGATGCGCGAGACCTCTTCGTCGATCTCGCGCGCCTTCTGCTCGGAGTAGTCCTTGCGCGAGACGAGGTCCCGACCGAGGAAGACGTCCGCCCCCGAATCCGCATAGGAGACCGGGCCCAGGCCCCGGCTCATGCCGTATTCGGTCACCATCCGCCGGGCCCAGGCCGTCGACTGCTGCAGATCGTTCGAGGCACCGGTCGAGAAGTGATCGAACACGATCTCCTCGGCCGCCCGACCGCCCATCGCATAGCGGATGATCGCGTGGATCTGACGCTCGGTGTAGTTGAGGCGATCGGCTTCGGGCAGCGTTTGCGTCAGCCCGAGCGCCATGCCGCGCGGGATGATCGTGACCTTGTGGGGCGGATCGGTCTCGGGCAGGACGTGGGCGATGACGGCGTGACCGGCCTCGTGGTAGGCGGTGATCGTGCGGTCCTCTTCCTCGACCTTGTACGACTTCTTCTGCCGGCCGTAGCGCACCTTCTCGCGCGCTTCCTCGAGGTCTTCCATGTGCACCTCTTCGCGCTTCGCGAGCACGGCCATGATCGCAGCCTCGTTGACGATCGCCGCCAGGTCGGCGCCCGAGTAGCCGGGCGTCGAGCGAGCCAGGACCGCGGTGTCGATCGACGGGTCGTACTTCACGCGCTTCAGGTGCACTTCGAGGATGGCCTTCCGACCGACGTAGTCGGGCAGATCGATGACGACCTCGCGGTCGAACCGGCCCGGACGCAAGAGCGCCGGGTCGAGCACGTCGCGACGGTTCGT
>CAZFKD010000284.1:2231-6041 GCA_964519695.1 uncultured Spirochaetaceae bacterium | reverse complement strand
TATTTCGCCGCGTAGGCGAGGATCGAGACCTGCTCGAAGCCGTTCGCGTCGAGGGCCCGGCGGATCGCGCCGACGCGGCCATCCATCATGTCCGAGGGCGCGACGATGCTCGCGCCGGCGCGCGCATGGGAGACCGCGGTGCTCGCGAGGCGCTCGAGGCTCGAGTCGTTGTCGACCTCGCGGGCGTCGGCCGGGCCCGAGAGCAGCCCGCAATGGCCGTGGGCCGTGTATTCGCAGAGGCAGACGTCCGTGATCACGCAGAGCGACGGAACGGCGGCGGCGATCGCCCGCGTCGCCCGCTGTACGATGCCGTCTTCGCGGTCTGCGCCCGAACCCCGCGCGTCCTTCTCCGCCGGCACGCCGAACAGGATCACCGCGGGGATCCCGAGATCCGCGATCTTCTTCGCCTCGACGACGACCTGGTCGACCGAGAGCCGCTCGACGCCCGGCATCGAGGCCACGGGCTCGCGCCGACCGCTCCCCTCGACGACGAACAGCGCCTGGACGAGATCCCGTCGATCGAGTCGCGTCTCGCGCACCATGCCGCGCAGCGTCTCGGTGCGCCGCAATCGCCGCAGGCGTGTGATGGGAAAGGGCATGGATGCTCCTCAGGCCGATCGGGCCGCGAACGCGCGCGCGAGCGCATCGACCATGGCCGTCACGTTCGGGCGCCCGGGCACGACATCGGCCGGCAGGCCCGCTTCGGCGAGCTTTTTCGCCGTCGTGGTCCCGATCGCCGCGATCATACAACGGCGCGCCGCCGCGAGGCTCGATTCGTCGAGGCCGGCGAGGAAGTTCTCGACCGTCGAGGGACTCGTGAAGGTGAGCGCGACCAGCTCGCCCGAGCACAGGCGATCGCGCAGATCCTGATCGTCGATCGCGGGGCGGCGATTCTCGTAGAAGGCGATGGAGTCGACCTCGACGCCGGCCGCGCGCAGTCCGTCGGCGATCTTCGTGGCGGCGATCCGGGAGCGCGGAATCAGCACGCGCTCCCCCGAATTCGAGAGCAGCGGCACGAGCTCGGCGAGCAGGGTCTCGGCGTCGCTTCGGCCCGAGGCGATCAGGTGGACGGGGTAGCCCGCGCGGAGCGCTTCTTCGGCCGTGCGCTCGCCGATGCAGAACATCCGGGTCCCGGGGCCGACGCCGCGACCGCGCGTCCGCTCGTGGGCGCGGGAGAAGAATCGCACGGCGTTCGAGCTCGTGAAGACGATCGCGTGATAGGTCTCGAGCCGGCCGAGCACGCGCGCGATCTCGGCCTCGCCTGCCGGATCCTCCACGGCGGAGAGTTCGATCATCGGACGGATCAGCGGGATCGCCCCCGCCGATCGGAGCGCCGAAGCGAGCTCGTCCGTCTGCTCCCGCGCCCGCGTCACGAGCACCACGCGACCGAAGAGCGGCCGCCGCTCCCACCACGACAGCTCCTCGCGGAGCCCGACGACGTCCCCGATCACGATCGCCGCGGGCGCGCCGATCCCGGCAGCCCGGACGGCCTCGGGCAGCCCGGCCAGCGTCGAGACACAGGTCCGCTGCTCGGGCAGCGTGCCGTGCATGATCGCGGCGGCGGGCGTGGCGGGCGACTTGCCACCGGCGATCAGATCTTCGACGAGGCGCGGGAGACTGCGCATGCCCATCAGGATGACGAGCGTGTCGACCGCGGTCCCGAGCTCGCGCCAGCGCGTCTGCTCCGAGACGCGGCTCGGGTCCTTGTGGCCGGTCACGATCGCGAAGGACGCGGAGTGGCGACGATCCGTGACGGGGATGCCCGCATAACCCAGGGCGGCGATCGCCGACGTGATGCCGGGAACGACCTCGAAAGGGACGCCCGCCGCTGCGCAGGCGGAGAGTTCCTCGCCGCCGCGGCCGAACACGAAAGGGTCACCCCCCTTGAGTCGCACGACCGTCCGGCCGCGCTGGGCGTGCTCGACGAGCAGCGCATTGATGTCGGCCTGGGTGCGGGTCGGATCTTCGTGGCCGCGCTTGCCGACGTTGATCCGCAAAGCGCGATCCGGCGCGAGGTCGAGCAGCTCGTCGCTCGCGAGCTCGTCGTAGAGCACGACGTCCGCCATGCGCAGGGCACGCGCGCCGCGCAGGGTGATGAGATCGGGATCGCCGGGTCCCGCGCCCACGAGGATCACGCGCCCGAACGATCCGGTGGGCTCAGGCATCTCCGTCTGCCCGCCGCGGCCGCGCGCTCCGGGTCTCGTCCGATTCCGCGGCCGCTGCTTCGGCGATCGCCTGCAGGATCGCCCGTCCCCCCGCCGCGAGCACGGCCTTCGCGACCTCCGCACCGAGCGCCTCCGCCTCCCGCGCCGGTGCACTCGCCTCGGCGCGCGCGATCGTCCGTCCGTCGAGACTCGAGACGAGCCCCCGCAGATGGATCGTTCCGTCCGCGCGTCGCTCGGCGAAGCCGGCCAGCGGGATGCTGCAGTCGCCGCCGAGCGTCGTCTGATAGGCGCGCTCCGCGCGCGCGACCTCGCCCGTCGCCTCGGGCTCGAGCGCGGCGATCCGCGCGCGCCAGACGGAATCGGCGCGCGTCTCGAGGGCGAGCAGACCCTGGCCGACCGCCGGCAGCATCGATTCCGCCGCGATCCGTTCGTCGATCCGGTCGGCGAGCCCGAGCCGATCGAGGCCCGCGCAGGCGAGCACGACGGCATCGAGCCCCTCGCTCGCGATCTTCTCGAGCCGCGTCGGAACGTTGCCCCGCAGCGGCACGATCTCGAGATCCGGCCGCAGTGCGCGCAGCAGGGCGACCCGGCGCGTGCTGCCCGTCCCGACCCGCGCACCGCGCGGCAACGAAGCCAGCGTCGTCCCGCGCTCGCGCGCGGCGAGGGCATCGCGGGGATCGCGGCGCTCGGGATAGCAGGCGATCACGCAGCCCGGCGCGAGCCGCGCCGGGACGTCCTTCGCGCTGTGGACGGCGACATCGGCGCGATCCGCGAGCAGCGCCTCCTCGATCTCCTTCACGAACAGGCCCTTGCCCCCGATCTTCGAGAGCGAGCGGTCCTGGATCCGATCGCCGGTCGTGCGCAGCACGACGAGCTCCGTCTCGATGCCGAGCGCGCGCCCGAGCTCCGCCGCCACGTGACGGGACTGGACCAGGGCGAGATCACTGCCGCGGGTCGCGATGCGGAGCTTCGTCAATCGACCGGCTCCGGCTCTTCGTCGCCGAGTTCGTGCGAAGGCGAAGCGTCGCCGAGTTCGATCGACGGCGAAGCGTCGCCGCGCCCGATCGGCAATCCGTCGAGACCGAAGAGCACACGCGCCTCCTCGAGCCGGATCAGCCCGGCCTCGCGATCCGTCTCGTCGCGCAGCCGAGAGATCGGGGCGTGCAGCAGCTTGTTCACGATGCTGCGCGTCATCTGCTCGAGCAGCTCGCGGCGCGGATCGTCGAGGCCGAGCCGTCCGGCGAACCGCTCGACCTCGCCGCGGCGGATCGTCTCGGCCCGCTGCGTGAGATCCCGGATCGTCGGCACGGCCTGCAGTGCGACGAGCCAGCCTTCGAAATGCTCGCGCTCTTCCGCGATGATCTGCTCCGCGCGCCGGACCTCGCGTCGGCGCTCCTCTTCGTTGCTGTCGGCGACCTCTTGAAGATCGTCGAGGTCGTAGAGATAGGCGCTGTCGATCTCGTGGACGCCGGGATCGATGTTGCGCGGTACGCCGATGTCGATCAGGAAGAGCGGCCGGGCCTGCCTGCGGCGCAGGCTCGCCTCGACCCGCTCGCGCGTCAGGATCGGACCGCTTCCGCCGACGCAGGCGAGCACGACGTCGGTCTCCGGCGTCGCTTTGCCGATGCTGCCGACTCGCACCTGC
>CAZFKD010000284.1:0-2221 GCA_964519695.1 uncultured Spirochaetaceae bacterium | reverse complement strand
GGCCATGCGCCGTCCCGCCGAAGCGGCGGGCGAGCGCCTCGGCATGGGCGGGCGTTCGGTTGACGACGCGCCGGGAGCCGAGCCCGTGGTCGTCGAGGGCGACGAGCGCCGCCTCGATCATGTCGCCGGCGCCGACGAGCAGCGCGCTCTTGCTCTCGAGGGTCTCGAAGATCTGTTTGGCGAGCAGGACCGCGACGCGCGCGACCGAAACCGGACGCTCGGCGATGCCGGTCTCGTTCTTGACCCGCTTCGCCGTCGCGAAGGCGCGCTGGAACAGCCGCGACAGCACGGCACCGCAGGTCGCGGCATCCACCGCCGCGCGATAGGCGTCCTTGACCTGCCCGAGGATCTGCGGCTCGCCGACGACCATCGAGTCCACCGCCGAGGCGACCCGGAAGACGTGCTCGACCGCCTCGCGCCCGTGGCGCAGATAGGTCATCTCGCGCAGCGAAGTACGCGTCGGCAGGACGTTTCCGGCGAGCTCGCGCGCGAAGAAGTCGAGCAGCACGTGCTGCACCGCGTCGGGGTTCGACGTGGTGACGACGACCTCGACGCGATTGCAGGTCGAGATCAGCACCGCCTCGCCGATCTCCGGCCGGTCGACCAGCTTGCGCAGCACGCTCCCCTCCTCGGGGACGGCGAAGCGCTCGCGGATCTCCACCGGCGCAGTACGGTGGTTCATGCCGAAGACGACGACCTTCACGAGACGATCCCGATGCCGACGACGGCGAAGACGAGGAACGCGAATCCCGCGAGCGCGCTCGCCGCCGCCTGGCGCGCGCCCTGGCGCCCGAGGAAGCGCAGGAGGAAGAGCCCGAGATAGATCATCCAGGCCGCGACGGTCCAGGTCTCGTGCAGCGCGCCGGAGAGCGCGGCGCCGGACCGCGCTTCGTTCCAGAGCACGCCGGTCGCGACGCCGAAGCTGAGCAGCGCGAAGCCGAGAGCGAGCGCCACGCGATTCACCCGATCGAGCGCCTCGAGCGAGGGCAGCGGAATCCGCCGGGCGACGGGACGACGGCGCTTCAGGGCGCGGTGCTCGACCAGGAAGAAGAGACCGGCGAGTCCGGCGAGCCCCAGGGCCGCGAACCCGGCGCTCGAGAGCAGGACGTGGGCATGGGGAATCGAGCCGCTGCCCTCGCTCCCGGCGCCTTCGTTCACGCCCGAAAGCGTCGCACCGAACGCCCCGAGAAACGCCACGAGCCCGAGCACCGGCACGAATCCGGGCAGCCGGATGCGCGCGAGCAGCGCGAGACCGAAGAGCACGCCGAGCCAGGCGGCAATGGAGAGGGCCTGGGCGAGATCCGTCAGCGCCGGCGCGGGATCGAGTCGATGCAGGGTCGCGAAGGCGGCCGCCTGGAAGACCGCCCCGAGCGCGAGGCCGAGCCGGGCGCCGACGAGCATCCGCGGCGCCGGCAGGACGAGGCCGAGCAGCGCGCCGACGCCGGCGGCGAGATAGAGCGCGGCCGCGATCTGCTGGAATTCGTACACCGATCTCCCCGATCCAACGCTCCCGCCGCGGGCCGGGTCCCGAGCGTCGCCAGGCGACGCGGCGGCAGTATAACGGCAACCCATCCGCCCCGGCCGCTCCGGCGACCAGGGCCCCCGCCGAACGGGACGCCGCCGCTAGTCGACCTGCCGGCGGGCCGCGAGCCGCCGCATCTGCGCCTCGACCTTCGCGGCATCGTTCACCATCTCGAAGATCCGGTAGGCCGGCTCCCCCAGGAGCACGAACCGGATCTCCTCGAGGGCGACCGTCCCCGCCTTCTCCTCGGCGAATCGGCGCGCGCACGCGATCGAGATCTCGGCACATCGCTGGAGCGCGAGCCCCCCGACCCCCGCGCCGATCGCCGGGATCGCGACGGTCCGGACCCCCGCCTCAGCGGCACGCTCGAGTGCCGATCGCAGGGCGCTCTCCACACTCTCGGGTGTTGCCCGACCGCCGAGCGGCATCCCGGCTGCGTGGATCACGTGGCGGGCCGGCAGGTCGCCGCCGCCCGTGATCGCGGCTGCGCCGACGGCGATCGGACCGTGGGCCGCGCATTCCGCCGCGATCGCCGGCCCCCCGCGCCGGGCGATCGCGCCGGCAACCCCGCTGCCCAGCCGCAGATCGCTGTTCGCCGCGTTGACGATCGCGTCGACCGGCTGATCGGTGAGGTCGCCCTCGACGAGGGTGATGCGGATCATCGCCTGGCCTTTCGCGGACGCGCCGCGGGTCGAGCCG
>CAZFKD010000283.1:0-6059 GCA_964519695.1 uncultured Spirochaetaceae bacterium | reverse complement strand
GTACTGGATCGTGCCCTGCGTCGACGGGGGCGTGAAGATCCCCTCCGAGCGGGCGCCTTCGATCTGCTTGCGGCAGGCGCGCCGATCCCAGGGCGTGAAGCCGAAAGCCTCGTCCGCCGAAAGCGTCGCCGGATGCAGCGGCCGCGGCCGGACCGGAAAAGGCTGCGTCGGCGAGAGCGGCCCCTCTTCGGGCACCGCGCCGCGCGGCACCGCGCGCTCCTCGACCGGAAAGAGCGGCCGGCCCGTCACGCGGTCGAGGAAGAAGAGATGCCCCATCTTGGTCGCCGCGATCACGCCGGGCCGAACGCCGTCCTTCGTCGGGAAGTCGAACGCGACCGGCTGCGCGCCGATGTCGTAGTCCCAGATGTCGTGGTGCACCGTCTGGAAATGCCAGACCGGCTTCCCCGTCTCGCCGTCGAGGGAGACGATCGAGCTCGAGTAGTCGTCGAGGCCATTGCGGTGGCCCCCAAAATAGTCCGGTGACGAATTGCCCGTCGGCACGAAGACGAGATCCCGGACACTGTCGGTCGAGAGCGCGGACCAGGCGTTCGAGGTCCCCTGGCGATAGGGGCCGGCCTGACCGGTCTGCTCGCCCGACGGGAGCGCGTTCCAGGCCCAGAGGCGCTCGCCGGTCCGGGCGGAGTAGGCGCGCACGACCCCGCTCGGCGCGTCGACGCGGCGATTGTCGAGGACCATCGAGCCCGTGATCAGGCGATCGCGCAGCACGACGGGCGGCGACGTCACGCCGTACTCGCCGGGCTTCGGATCACCGACGCCCTCGCGCAGATCGACGACCCCGTTCTCGCCGAACTCGGGACAAGGGCGCCCCGTCGCGGCGTCGAGAGCGATCAGGCGCCCGTCGACGGTGCCCGTGAAGATCCGCTTCTGGCAGTAGGCGCCCGCTTCCGCCCGCGCATCGGTCCAGGCCGTGACCCCGCGGCAGTTGAGCAGATAGAGGCCTGCGAGATCGACCTTCGGATCGAAGGTCCATTTCTCGAGGCCGGTCGAGGGGTCGAGGGCGATCACCCGGTTGAAGGGCGTGCAGAGATAGAGGGTCTGGTCGACGAGGATCGGCGTGTTCTGGAAGCTCGTCGACGCATGACTGGAGGCATTCTTCGCGGCGTTCGCCTGGCTGCCGTCGAGCAGATCGCCGGTGTGATAGGTCCAGGCGACTTCGAGCTCGCCGACGTTCTCGGGCGTGATCTGCGAAAGCGGCGAATGGCGCTGACCGCCTTCGTCCCCGCCGTAATGCGACCAGTCGGCGGTCAGGGCGGCATCGGCGTCGCGCGCATCACGATCACACGCGACCAGCAGGACGGAAATCGCCGGGACGAGCAGGAGGACGGACAGTCGGGTCGTTCGCATCGGGTGGCCTCGGATCGGTCTTCTTCGAGCAAGCTGGGGAGGAATCGGGCGATCGGACCGCTCGCAGGCCCGACGGGTCGACGAGCGCTCAGCCACGCCCCCGGACGAGCGGCGAAGGCTGACCGGCCGGATCGAAGAGCAGGCACTGGGCGTAGAGCGAGTCCACGTACTCGCGGACCTCGGCGATCCGTTCGCCCTGCAGCGCGAAGACCATCGCGTAGTGGTTCTCGTAGGGCTCGCCCGCCTTCGTCGTCGCGCGGATCGTCATCTCGACGTAGACCAGCGCGTCGCCGGCGAGGGAGGCCGTGCGTTCGATCTCCATCGGCCGGGACAGGTCGTAGAGCCCGAGACCGCTCTCCATCAATCGCAGGACGGCATCCCGACCGGCGTGGACGCGACCGACCGGCGCGGACTGCGGCGCCAGCCAGCGCGCGTCCGGCGTGAAAAGCTCGCCAATTCCCGGATCTCCCTTCTGGAGCAGCTCGAAATAGCGATCGACGATGGCCTGGCTCCGGGCGACCGGAGAGGGAGACGATTTTCCATCCATCGGGTTACGATAGCCTGCATCGCGTCTTCGAAAGGGCCCTGCTTGCTGCGTGCACCGCTTCTCCATTTCCTCGTCTTCGGTGGCCTGCTCTTCGTGCTGCAGTCCGGATTCAGCGGGCCGGCCGAGCGCAGCGAGGTCGAGATCCCGCGCAGCGAGGTCGCCGAGCGGGTCGAGGCGTTCGCCCTCCAGGTCGGGCGTGCTCCGGACGCCGAGGAGATCCAGGCGCTCGAGGCGCAGACGATCGAGGACGCGCTCTGGCTCGATCAGGCGTTCACGGTCGGTCTGCCGGCGATCGATGCCGTCGTGCATCAACGCCTGATCCAGAACATGCGCTTCCTCGATCCGGAGACGACCGAGAGCGACGAAGCCCTCTACGCCCGTGCCGTCGAGCTCGGCATGGAGCGCAGCGATACCGTCGTCCGCCGTCGACTCATCGATCGCATCCAGGCCGTGGTCCGTGCGCGGGTCCGTGCGGCGCCGGTCGACGAGGCCGCTCTCCAGGCCTACTACGAGAAAGAGGCCGAACGCTGGCGAGAGCCGACCCTCCTCGATCTGACCCACGTCTATCTCTCGCGCGATCGCCGCGGCGACGCGGCCGATGCCGACGCTCGTTCGCTGCGCGCGCGCCTCGAGCGGGAATCCGTCGCGGCCGCGGAGGCCCTCGCCCTCGGCGACCCGTTCCTCGGCGGCCATACGCTTCGGGGCGCGACGCCGACGCGCATCGCGGCGCGCCTCGGCCCCGACTTCGCCGCGGCGATCGCCGATGCCCGGCCGGGGGGCTGGCTCGGCCCCGTCGAGTCCGCCTTCGGGCCGCATCTGGTCTGGATCGAAGCCCGGGTCGAGAGCCGGATTCCGGGCTTCGAGGAGATCCGCTCGCGGGTGCTCGACGACTGGCTGGAGCAGCGGACCCGCGAAGCGCTGCGCGAAGAGGCGGCTCGACTGCGAGCGAACGTGGACGTGCGCTGGGTCGACGATCGCGCCGAGCGGACGAGTTAGTCCGACTCCGCCTCGGCCTGCGGCAGGCCCGCTGCGCGCGGTGCGACGCGCGCCGCCCGGAGGATCTCGAGATCCCCGACCAGGAAGGGCCGCGCGATCCCGTTTTCACCGTCGATCGCGACGAGCCGGCCGAGGACCAGCGCGCCCGGCGCGTCGGGATCGACGATCGTGCCCCGGCAGCCCGTGTATTCGCTCTGCGGATCGAGGATCCGGACCCGATCGCCCTGACGAAAGCTCATCGCCCTGCCTCCCGATCTCTGCGATCGATCTTCATCGCCGCCCCTGCCGAAACGCGCCCTTCCGACCCGGGCCGAGGCCCTGCCCGGCTCCGGCCCCGCGCCGCGAGCCCCGATCCACCAGGCGTCAGCGGAGCGCGACCTGCTGCACGAGCGGCGAGGGCGTCCCGACGCTCATCATCCAGAGCTGATGGACGGCGCGGGTGGCCGCGACGTGGAGCAGCCGGCGCGCGGCCTGCGAATCCGGGTAGCTCTGCGCATCGACGTCGAGCGCGATCACGTAGTCGAACTCGAGCCCCTTCACCTGCGTCACCTCGGTGACTTCGATGCCGGGCTTGAAAGGAAATTCGCCATCGCGGATCCGGCGCAGCCGCGGCAGATCCGCGCGCGCCAATCCCTCGAAGTAGACGTCGCTCGCCACGGGGCTCGGCGTCAGGATCGCGACCGAGGCGAGCGGCTCGGCCGACATCAGGTCCCGCAGGACGTCGGAGAGCAGCGCGACGCAGGCGCCGCGATCCGTCATCCGGAACAGCTCGACCGGCGGGCCGTCGTGGGTCGCTTCGACCTCCTCGTCCTCCCGCAGCTCACCCAGCAGGGAGACCGCGAACTGCATGACCTGAGCCGACGAGCGATAGCTGACACGCAGCGTCTCGACCTCGACGCCGGCGAGGCCCAGCTCGCGGAAGAAGGTCGGCCAGGACGAGAAGCCCGAATGCGCCATCAGCTGCTGCTGCGTATCCCCGGCGAGCGTGATGCTCGCATCGGATCGCATGCGATCGAGCAGCACGCGCACCTCGAGCGGAGCGAAGTCCTGGACCTCGTCGATCACGATGTGGCGAAGCCGCTCGTTCCGACGGCCCGGCAGGACGGCGTCGCCGATCCGCCGCTGATAGGCGCGCATCAGGAGCGCGTCGTCCTCGGGGTCGAGGGCGCCGTCGTGGTCCTCGGCGCCGCCCATCGCGGCCGCGAGCTCCTCGAGCCGGATCCGATTCCATTCGACGAAGCGGTCGAGCTCGCGGTCCGAGAAACGACCGGGCGCCGCCTCCGCGAAGACCTCTCCGAGCAGGGCTCGCTGCGTCAACACGCTCGCCCAGTCGTCGTAGGCCTGCGCCAGGCTGCGCGGCCCCGCGACCCGGCCGACCTGGCGTTCGAGGGCGAGGTCGAGGGCGGAATGGAGCTTGATCGCCTGGATCAGCGCCGGCGTGTCCTCGCGGCGCGCCGCCGGCAGGTCGGGGAAATGCGCCTTCCGCTCCTCGTGGATCCAGTCGCGATAGGTCACGATCCGAACGTGCGAGAGGCCGAGCGACGGCAGCACGTGGGCGACATAGCGGGCGAGCGCCCGGGAGAAGACGACGACGAGGGTCTCGGGCGAGTCGATCGCCGGGTCGGAGAAGGCGAGATAGGCGATGCGATGGAGCGCGACCGTCGTCTTGCCCGAGCCGGCGCTGCCCCGGATCACGAGGTAGCCGGCGGCGGGCCGCGTGATGAGGTCGAACTGGCTCGGATCGATCAGGCTCGTGATCTCGGGGAGATGTTTGTCGGCCCGCGACGGCGCGCCGTCGACGCCCCGGCCGAGGCGACGCGCGAAGGCGTCGTCGGCCTCGTCGAAGCGCAGCGCGACGGCTTCGCCGCCGGCCAGCCGCGGCGTCCCCCCGGCCTCGCGCCGCCAGCCCGACGCCTGACTGGAATCGAGGCTGAAGTCGCCCTCGGGCGCCTGGACCCGTTCGAGCACGCCGTCCCGGATCCGCACCATCCGGCGCGCGAGGACCGAGCCCTGACGCTCGCGCCCCGAGATCTCTTCGTCGAAATCCTCGCCCTGGCGATAGCTGTAGAAGATCTTCGAGATGGGCGCGTCCCGCCAATCGACGATCCGCACGCCCTTCTGCAGACAGGTCGCGCGCCCGAGAAACAGATCGCGCTCCTTGCCCTCCTCCTCGAGACGCAGATGCGCGAAATACGGCGAGGCGGGATCGACCTGGGCAACCTGCCCGGCGCTGCGCAGCTGATGCAGGATCGCGGATTGGTTGTGGTACTGCTCGGTCAGCGCCGAGTGGTCCTTGTTCTCGTCGCCGGAGAGCAGGCGTTCGCGAATGCGCTCGAGCTCGCGGACGATCGGAATCTCGCTCGCCGTCCGCTGCGGGGGGAGCTCCGCGAGCTGCGCTCGAACACGCGCGAGCGCATCGAGCTCCTCGACGACCACGCTGTCCGGTCGCTCCGCCACGAACGCGCCCTCTTGGCCCCGATTTTCGGGGCCCCTCTTTATACGAGTTTTCGAGGCGGCTGCAAAGCCCGTCGATCGGGCCGCGCTCGGGGCGCTCAGTCGACCCGGAGCGGCCGGATCTCCGGGGCAGGCAGGCCGAACCGGAGACCGATCTCGAGCTCCGCATCCGCCTCGTGGCCTCGCCAGCCCGCGCGGAACCCGGCGGCCTCGATCCGCGAGCGTGCCTCGAGGTAGGTCTCGAAGCTGTCGCTCCAGACGTGGAACTGGACCGTGTCCACCGCCGGGTCGAGGCGGGCGAGCCAGGCTGCGAGCTGCGGGTCGCCCGCGATGCGGGAGCGCTCGATGCCTCCGTGCCGTGTCCGCCAGACGAGCGCGAGCCGCACGCGGGGATCGGTCGCGAGCAGCCAGCGATGGGCACCGAGCCCGATTTCCGTCTTGCGCAGGTAGTGCGCCACCGACTCGAACTCGTCCGGCCGGAGCGCCCGGGTCGCGCCGTCCGGGACGATCCGATCGATCGCTCGCCGACCCTCCGCGAACAGCGCCTCCCGATCGACGAGATAGAGACGACCATATCGAACGAGCAGCCAGCTCTCGCGTCCGGCGACGATCTCGGGATCCGGGAGCCGGGCGACGAGCTGGCGGGGCACACTTTCGAGCGCGGCGGCGTACGCTCGTCGATCCGCCGCCGCCTGGC
>CAZFKD010000282.1:5719-6072 GCA_964519695.1 uncultured Spirochaetaceae bacterium | reverse complement strand
CGGCGCCCGCCTCGGCGCCCGGCGGCATCTCTTCGATCGCCTGCTCGCCGCCGACGCCGACGGCGCCCGGCAGGTTCGCGATGATGCGGACCTTGCGCTCGAGGTCGGCGACCTTCGCGAGCCGCGTATCGACTTCCTGGATGCGCGCGCGGAACGTGGCGATTTGATCGCGCTGCTCGCCCGCCTCGGCGCGCAGACTCGCGAGCTCGGAGATGTCGCCGCGCAATCGGAAGTAATCGAAGGCCATCGCGCCCAGGAACAGGGCCACGATGCCGGCGGCGATCGCCGCGCGCCGTACTCTTCGTTTCGGGATCGAGAGCTGGACGGGGCGAGCGTGCGCGTCCTTCAGCCAG
>CAZFKD010000282.1:0-5709 GCA_964519695.1 uncultured Spirochaetaceae bacterium | reverse complement strand
GGCTTCCATCGACCCTCCCCATCCCGGTCTGGCGCGGCTTGCCGATGCCGCGCGTTTTCTTCTTCCGAGGTCAGTCCGGCAGCGATACGCCGATCCGGAGCTTCCCCATCTGGATTTCGTCTTCGCTCTTCAACACCTGGCGCGAGACCCGGCCGCCGTTGACCAGGGTGCCGTTCGTGCTCCCGAGGTCCTCGACGAAGAATCGCTTGCCATCGAATCCGAGGGCCGCATGGGCCCGGGAGATCGTCGCCTCGGCGAGTGCGAGATCGGCCTTGCGGCCGCGCCCGATCACGATCCGGTCCCGATCGATCGCGACCGCGAGCCCCTCGTAGAAGCCCGAGAGCACGATCGCCATCGCCCCGGACGGGGGCCGCCTGTGCTTCGACTCTTCACTCGACTCACTCGGCTCACTCGGCCCGGCGATGGCCATCGACCCATCCCCCACGGCTCCTCGATATTCATCGATACCAGGGGGTCCATCGGCCCAGGTCCCGAAGCCCTTGATGGACGGAGATCACACTTTTGCAGTATCCGCGCGCATTTTTTCGGCAAGTGTGGGGGCTAGCGCCGCTCGAGGAGCGACCGGGCATGCTCTCGCGTGACCTCCGTCACACGTTCGCCCCCGGCCATGCGCGCGAGCTCGTCGATCCGTTCCTCGCCTTCGACCCGGGCGACCCGCGTCCGGGTGCGTCCCCCGGACGCCTCCTTGCGTACGACGAAATGCCGATCGGCGAAGGCCGCGATCTGGGGTAGATGGGTGATGCAGAGGACCTGATGTTCGGTCGCGAGCTCGGCGAGCACGCGCCCGACCCGCTCGGCCACCGCCCCGCCGATCCCCGCGTCGACCTCGTCGAAGACGATCACCATGTTCCGGTCCGCCCGGCGCAGGGAGTTCTTGATCGCCAGGAAGAGGCGCGAGAGCTCGCCGCCCGAAGCCACCCGCTGGATCGGCCGCGGCGCCTCCCCCGCATTGGCCGAGAAGAGGAATTGCGGCTTCTCCCGGCCCAGCGGCCCGGTCTCGAGGCCGCTTTCCGACTCGTCCGGCGTCCAGGGCTCGAGGGCGACCGCGAAGCGCGCCCCCGCCATCGCGAGATCGCCGAGCTCGCCCTCGACCGCCTTCGCGAGCTTCTTCGCCGCCTGCGCCCGCGCTCGCGAGAGCTGCGCCGCGCTCTCGTTGGCCGCCGCGATCCGCCGGGCCCGCTCGACCTCGAGTTCGCGGATGCGCACGTCCGCACCGGCGAGGGATTCGATCTCGCGCACGATCGCCTCGCGCTGGGCCCCCATCTCGAGCGCGCTCTGCCCGTATTTGCGCCGGAGCTTCTCGAGGCGGGCGATCCGATCCTCGACGACGCCGAGCCGCGCAGGATCGATCTCGAGCTCGGCGAGATAGTCGGCCGCGCGGACGGCGATGTCCTGAAGCTCGCTCTCGAGCGCCTCGAGCCGCTCCGCGAGCAGACCGAGATCGGGATCCATGCGGCGCGCCGAGGCGAGCGCGCGGCGCGCGGCGGCGACGGCCTGCTCGGCGGCGGGGGTCTCGCCGTCTCCGCTCGACAGGGCGGCCGAGGCGGTCGCGAGATCCTCGGCCAGGCGTTCGGCGTGGGTCAGGCGACGATGGTCGGCCTCGAGCGACGCGATGCTCGCGGGATCGAGATCCTCCGCCTCGAGCTCGCGGCGTTGATAGTCGAGGAAGTCGAGGCGACGGGCGCGATCCTCCTCGGCGGTCCGGAGCGCGCGGATCTCGCGGTCGAGCTCGCCGATGCGCGCGACCTCCCGGGCGACGCTCTCGCGCAGGCTCGTCTTGTTCGCGTAGGCGTCGAGGGCCAACATGTGCGACTCGGCATGGCGCAGGGCCTGCGAGCCGTGCTGACTCGAGATCTCGAGCTGGCCGCCGAAGACCTCGGCGAGCGTCGCGACCGGCACGAGCTGACCGCCGACGCGCGCGCGGCCGCGACCGCCGGGCTGGAGCGTGCGCCGCACGATCAGCTCGGGCGCTTCGTCCGGCTCGGCGCCCGACTCCGCGAGGAGCCCGCGCGTCGCGAGGTCGAGCGCGACGTCCTGATGGCCATCCATGCGGAAGACGGCCTCGACGGCGCCCTCTTCCGCTCCGCTCCGCAGCGTATCCGCCCCTGCGCGCCCGCCCGCGAGCAGCGCGAGCGCCGAGAGTACGATCGATTTGCCGGCGCCGGTCTCGCCGGTCAGCACGTTGAGACCGGCCCCGAATTCGAGCTCGACCGACTCGACGAGCGCGAGATTCTCGATTCGCAGCAGCTCGATCATCGATCCCACCCCTCGCCGGGACGCTCCGGCTGCGGCGCATGATCCCGCTTTCGCGCGCCCGCCCGCAAGCGTCGCTCGGCTAGCATCGCCGGATGAGCGCCGACGAGACCCTCGACCTCTTTCCCGAACGCGCCGCCCGCGCCCTCGAGCCCCATGCGCCGCTCGCCGAGCGGATGCGCCCGCGGCGGCTCGAGGACCTGGTGGGCCACGAATCGCTGCTCGCCCCGGGTCGCCCGCTCCACGCCCTGCTGGCCGGCTCCTCCCTCCCTTCGCTGCTGCTCTGGGGCCCGCCCGGCAGCGGCAAGACCTCCCTCGCATGGATCCTCGGCGAGCGGGCCGATGCACGACTCGTTCCGCTCTCGGCGGTGACGGCGGGGGTTCCGGAGATCCGCAAGGCGGTCGAGGCGGCGCGGCGCACCCGGCTCCGGACGCTGCTCTTCATCGACGAGATCCACCGCCTGAACAAGGCGCAGCAGGACGCCCTGCTCCCGCCGGTCGAGGCCGGGACGGTGACGCTGATCGGGGCGACGACCGAGAACCCCTCGTTCAGCGTGATCGCGCCGCTGCTCTCGCGCTGTCGGGTCATCGTGCTCGAGGCGCTCTCGGCGGCGGCGCTCGGGCAGGTGATCGACCGCGCGCTCGGCGACCGCGAACGGGGCCTCGGGGCGATGGCGATCGACGTCCCGGAAGCCGCGCGCCACGCGCTGATCCTCGCCTGCCAGGGCGATGCGCGGCGTCTGCTCGGCACACTCGAAGCCGCCGCCTCGATCCACCTCGCGAGCGGCCGGCGCGCCCTGCCCCTCGATCTCGAGACGATCGCCGCGGCCGTCGGCCGCGAGGCGCTGCGCCACGACCGCGACGGAGAGGAGCATTTCAATGTCGTCTCGGCGCTCATCAAGAGCCTGCGCTCGAGCGATCCCGACGCAGGCCTTCACTACCTCGCCCGCCTGATCGATGCCGGCGAGGATCCGCTGTACGTCGCTCGCCGGCTCGTCGTCTTCGCTTCCGAGGACGTCGGCAACGCCGACCCGGCAGCGCTACCCCTCGCCCTCGCCGCCCATCAGGCCGTCGAGCGCATCGGCATGCCCGAGGGCCGCATCCCGCTCGCGCAGGCGACGACCTATCTCGCCTGTGCCCCGAAGAGCAATGCCGCCTATCGCGCCCTCGGGCTCGCGCTCGCGGATCTGAAGGGCCACGGCCCGCTGCCCGTTCCGATGCATCTGCGCAACGCGCCGACGGCCCTGATGCGCGAGCTCGGCTATGGCGAAGACTACGTCTACGCCCACGGTGAGCCCGACGCCTTCGTGGCCTCGGAGAACCTGCCCGAAGGTCTGCGCGGCCGCGTCTACTACGCCCCCGAGCCCCGCGGCGCAGAGGTCGAGATCGGCCGTCGGCTCGCCGACTGGCGCGCGCGGCGCGGGGGGGCCGGCCGAGCGGAGGGGCCGGCCGAGCGGAGCTAGAGACGAGAAAGGGCCCGTGCGCGTTCCCGACGCACGGACCCTGCTCGTGTGCTGCACGTGCCCGATCGTTTCAGCGCGACCGGGCGCGTTCCAACCAACGGACCCAACCCGAGAAAACCAACCAAGGAGCGAACGAAGCCGGCTGCGGTTCCTGCGCTTCGTTCCGGCTTCGAGACGCCGCTCGGCGTCGGCCGGTTCCATCCTGCGTACGCTCGATCCCGCGGATCGGCGCGCACGTCCTGCCCGGACAACCTGCCCGGACATCCCGGACGCCCGGGCCGCCGAGGGCGGAACGGGTCGGGTACGATCGCGAGCCCGCGAGGAGCCCTCCCCGAATGCCTGCCGAAAACGCCCACCTCCCGCCCGATCTGCACTTCGACGCCACGGCGGGCGACGCCCCGAATCTGAGCGCAGCCTGGCTCCGCGCCTGGCGCGCCGCGCCCGAGCAGCCGCAGATCCACGATCCCCAGCGCGGATGGATCTCGCGCGGCGAGCTCGAGGCCGACACCGCCGCCCGGGCGGGCCGCCTGGCGCGCCAGGGACTCGCCGCCGGCGACCGCGTCCTGCTCGCGGCGCGCAGCTCCGCCGATCTGGTCGCGACCCATGTCGCCTGCCTGCGAATGGGCCTCGTCGTCGTGCCGACCAACACGGCCTACGGCCCCCGCGAGCTCGAGCACGTCGTGCGCGACGCCGAGCCGCGCGCCGCGATCCTCGACGACCCCGAGCGGCGCGCTCAGCTCGCCGCGCTCGATCCCCGCCTCGCCTGCCTCGATCCGACCCTCGATCTCCAGGGCGGGCCGACCCCGCCCCTCGAGCGCGCTGATCGCCGGGCGATCGCGCTGCTCTGTTACACCTCGGGCACGACCGGCCAACCCAAGGGCGCCGTCCTGCGCCATGGCCATTGCCTCGCCAGCGCCGAGAGCCTGCGCCTCGCCTGGCGCTGGAGTGAACGCGACCGTCTGCTGCTCGCGCTTCCGCTCTTCCACATGCACGGCCTCGGCGTCGGCCTCCACGGCACGCTGCATACGGGCGGCTCGGCCGTGCTCTTCGAAGGCTTTCGCGCCGACGAGGTCCTCGCCGCCCTCGAGAAGTTCTCGGCCACTCTCTTCTTCGGCGTCCCGACGATGTACCACCGCCTCGCCGAGCATCCCGAAGTCGCGCGCCTGGCGGCGCTGCGCCTCTGCGTGTCGGGCTCGGCGCCGCTCCCTGCCGCGCTCCACGACGCACTGCGCCGCGCGAGCGGCCAGACGAACCTCGAACGCTACGGCATGACCGAGACCCTGATGCTCGTCTCGAATCCCCACGACGGCGAGCGCCGCCCGGGCTCCGTCGGCCTCCCGCTGCCGGGCGTCGAGCTGCGCTGCGCCGGCGCGCAGGGCGCGCAGGGCGAGATCGAGGTCCGCGGGCCCAGCGTCTTCGACGGCTACTGGGGGCGACCGGACGCGAATGCCGAAGCCTTCACGCCGGACGGATTCTTCCGCACCGGAGACCTCGGCCGCATCGATGTCGACGGCTACGTCACGCTCGACGGACGCGCGAAAGAGCTCATCATCAGCGGCGGCTACAACGTGTATCCGCGCGAGCTCGAAGACGTGATCCGCGCACATCCGGCGATCGACGACGTCGCGATCGTCGGCGAGCCTTCCGCAGAGTGGGGCGAGCGCGTCGTCGCCGACGCGGTGCTGAAGGCGCCGCTCGAGATCGAAGCGCTGCGCGGCTGGATCGGCGATCGACTCGCCGCCTTCAAGCACCCGCGCGCGCTCTATGCCGTCGACGCCCTGCCCCGCAACGCGCTCGGGAAGGTCCAGAAGCATCGCTTCGACGCCGGACGCATCCGCGCCGACTGAGGGTGAGCGCTCTCGAAGGCATGACTGGCGGGCCGGACGGGACTCGAACCCGCAACTCTTTTCAGGTCGCTGGGCGAGTGGTGAGCGCTCTCGAAGGCATGACTGGCGGGCCGGACGGGACTCGA